>CALFVE010000311.1 GCA_937928475.1 uncultured bacterium
TCCGCCTCCTCCCAGCATGCCGGGAATGCCGGGAATGCCAGGCGCGCCGGCCGGAGGTGCGGTGGGGACCTCCGAGGAAGTCCTCACTTTGACCGTCTCTGCGCAGCTGACGCCGCAGTATCAGATCACCGTGCCGCAGCCTCCTGGTGCGGGAGGACCGGCTGCCGGCGGCCCCGGCGCGATGCCAGGAATGCCGGAAATGCCGGGTGGCCCGGGGGCTGGACCTCCCCCGCCTCCTGCGGCAGCGCCTGCTCCTAAGGCCGGGGCTAAGGGCGAAGAAGAAGGAGCGGGGGCTGGTGGTGGTCTCCGCAAGGGAGGCAAGGTCGGCGAAGACGTGTAGCCCTGCCGAGCAGCGCCGCACTCAGGTCGGAACCATTCCTGCCGACAGACGTTGTAAGGACATCAGTTATGGGTAAGATTCCGCCCATCGTTACCGTCGTCATCGGCGTAGTGCTTATCCTGGGGCTTTCTGCGGCCTGCCTCTTTACGCTCATCAAGCCGCGCACGGAGGAACTGAAAGCCGCCCAGGAGGCCTTCGCCCAGGCGCAGGAGAAGGCCAACACGCTCGAGAAAGTCCGCCAGGAGAACGCGCAGGCGGTACGGGACTGGCTCAAAGCCCAGGCCGACCTGGAGAAGTTGATGGCCATGCGCTCCACGCCCGTGTCCTTCTACGAGCCGATTACCGCCTGGGTCGCCCTCTGGCAGGAATACCGAGTGACCCTCCCCCGCGCCGTGGAGCGGTTCATCGAGGCCTCGGGGGTACGTATCGTCAGTGGGACCAGCGTGCCGGCGCCGCCCGGCGCTCCTCCTCCTCCGCCCAGCAACGGATACATGCGCATTCCCGAGAGTACTGTGCAAGTGGTGGTGCAAGGGACGCTGGCTCAGATCGAGAGACTGTACCGGAGCATCGGCAAGTTTCAGCGCATCATGACTATCAGCGGCCTGAACCTGAGCAGCACCGGCAACGGAGACCTGATTACGGCTACCATCCCCATGGACTTTTACCTGTTGGTGGAGGTGCCGCCGGGAGCCGCGGCTGCTCCGGCCGCTGCGGGCCCGATGGGTGGGCCGGCGCCGGGACCGCAAGCCGCGCCGCCTCCGCCTGGTCCCAAGGCTGGCGGTGAGGAAGGCGGCGAGGGGGGGCCAGGGGCCAAGGTCGGCAGGAAGGGTGGTGAGGGACTTGAGTAGCCTGCGCGCGAGGCTGCTGCAGCCGTTGGGCCGGCTGGCCGAGCGCCTGTCGGAGGCCGTCTGGGCGCCGAACGCCAGTCCGGTGGTCCGCGAGCGACGCACCAAGTTCATGATGGTGAGCGGCGTGGGGCTCTTCGCGGTTGCCCTCATGGTCTTGCTGCTGTTCGTGTTGCCGGCTATGCAGAGCGTAGGCACCCCTTCAGAGGCTCAACCGCCTTCTGAGATGCCGGGCGCGCCGGGCGCCGGGCCTTCGGCTCCAACTCCTCCAGGGATGCCGCCTGGTGCGCCGGGGATGCCGGAAATGCCTGGCATGCCTGAGATGCCGGGGATGGCTGGGGCCGCGCCGGCGGCCGCCCCGGCGGGTCCGGCCGGGCCTGCGCAGCCCACCCTCGGCTGCCGGGAGAATCCCTTTGCGCCGGTGGGCGCGGAGGCCGCTATCGCCGCCAAGGAGTATCGCACGGCCGCGACGAAGTACGGCCCGGACTGGAGCCGACTGCCGGTGACCTTGCGGGAGGGCTTCGTGCGCCCCGAGCGTCCGCCTCACCCCTCGCCTGCCCCTACTCCGGAGGAGATCGAGACGCTGGCGGCCGGCGCGGGGGCGCTCTTCCGCATCAGCAGTATCTTGTGGACGGCGGGCGCGCCGTTGGCTACCTATGAGACTCCCGGCGGGGAGACTGGCACCATCGGCCCCGGTGACGTCGTCAAAGGTTGGCGAGTCACTGAAATCGGACGCAACTACGTCATCGTTCAGGATGTGAAGAGCGGGCGCACCCAGCGCTTGCCGCTGAAAACCGAGCGCTAGCCTGGCGCTGTGCGCCAATTGTGGTATACTGGAAGCAGGGGCCAGCGACCGGCCCAGAGTTGCAGCCCCTGGCCTCACCGGTCAGCACCTAGCACGTGGTGGGCCGCGAACCGGTTCGTAAGTTGTGGAGAACAGGAGGAAGAAAGATGCACAAGGGGATTGCGCTGCTTGTCACGCTTGGTCTTGTCTTGGGTCTGAGCACCTTTGTCTGGGCACAGGGCATTGACCTGCAGTTTGATGATCAGCCGCTGGGAGCGGCGCTGCGGGCGCTGCAGCAGGCGTACGGGGTGCAGTACAACCTACCGGGCGAGCTGGCCAACAAGCGGGTGACGGTGCACCAGACGGTCAACTCGGTGGCAGCGGCGGTGCAAGCGCTGGCCGCGGCCGCGGGCGTTCGGGCTATCCCGGATCCCAACACAGGGAGTTTTCTCTTCCGGGCAGCCCAGGCGCCGGGGGCGCCTGGGACAACCGCGGCGCCCGCCAATCCGTGGGCGGGAACCGCGCCGGCCGCGGGAGGAATGGGTCCTGTACCTCCCACCCGGCCAGGGATGCCAAGCATCCCGCCCTCTATGCCCGGCACGGCCCCCGGCGCGGCCCCGGGCGCCTTCCCGGGGACCCCGGGCGCAACGGCCGGTCAGCCCGGAATGTTGACGACTCCTTACGGGACCGTCCTGGATCCCAAGGACCTCACCTTGCGGGTGCTGGAACTGAACTACCTGAACCCTGAACTGGTGGCGATGCTGTTCGGCGGCTTTGCCGTCTACGACATCAGCAGCACCGGCGGATACGGTGGCTACGGGGGCGGAGGCTACGGCAGCAGCGGGTACGGTTACGGGAGCAGCGGCTACGGGAGCAGCGGCTATGGCGGCGGCCGCAGTAGCCGGAGCAGCCGGTCGGGCGACTACTACGGCGGCAGCAGCTACGGCTACGAGACCGGCCGCAGCAGCAGCCGTTCGCTTTCCAGCAGCCGCAACTACTAGTTAGTTAGAGGCGACCAACGGCAGGCCGGGAGCAGCCGCGCCTCCTGTCTGGGGAGGGCTGCGGGCTGCGCAAGCGCGCCCGGTCGAGCCATCGGTTTGATCGCCGGCAGCAAGTCGGGCCAGCAAGTCGAAAGCCAGGGTGCCGGGAGGGCAATCATGGGTACCGCAACTCACCGAGGCCACGGAGCAACCTCTGCAGTTCTCGCTGCAGCCCTGATCGTGGGTCTGGTGGGCCTCATCGCGGCCAAGCCGGGGGGGGCGGAGGAGCCTGCTGACAACGACCAGCTCATCAACATCACCGTCAAGGACGCCGACGTCGCCCAGGTACTGGCGATGATTGCGCGGGCCAGTGGGGTCAACATCGCGGTCGGTGACGAGGTGAAGGGACGGCTGAAGACGGTGACCCTCAATGGGGTCACGGCAGAGGAAGCGCTGCTCAACATCTGCGCAGCGGCAAACCTGTACTGGCGTAAACTCGCCGGGAATACCTATGTTATCTCCGCGCAGCCCGTGGCCACGTCGGTGCCTGTGCCCCCGGTTTCGCCGGGGGTCGTCCCGGTGGAGCCGGTCACGCCCCCCAGCGCTACCGCTCCCTCCTCGCCGGCCGGGGGCAGCGAGGTCAAGCCGGGCGGTCCGGAAGCGCCAGGGCCGGTGGTATCGCCGCCGAGCGTAGTGGTCAGCGGGCCGGGGGGCCGAGACATCGTTACCGCCAGCCTGGAAGTGAAGTACGTTGACGCCGGGCGCATCGCGGAGATGTTCGGCGGCAGCCGCGTACAGGATGGGCATATCACTTTCGCGACTCCGCGTTCCTGGCGGGGCACTCCTTACACGCGCACGCGGATCAACGGGAGCCTCGACCGCACCCTGGGCGGCTTCACCGAGATGTCCGCGCCTGGGGCCCCGGGCGGCGTGGGACGAGGGGCAGAGCAGTTCCCCGGGGGTATGGGAGGCGGCTTCGGTGCGCCCGGCGGAACCTTCGGAGGCGGAGGCTTTGGAGGCGGGGCTTTCGGCGGTGGGTTGGGCGGTCGTTTCGGAGGCGGCGCTTTGGGGGGCGGAGCCTTCGGCGGCGGCTTCGGGGGCGGATTGGGCGGCGGAGCGGCCGGCGGGGGCTTTGCCCAGCTCCTGCCCGACGGCATGATGCCGCCAATTGCCTACATGCCACTGAACGTACTCATCGTGCGCGGCACCCAGGAGGCTATTGACCAGTTCAAGGAAGTGCTAGCCCTGCTTGATCAGCAGACCAAGCAGGTCAGTATCTCCACCAAGTTCGTGCAGGTGGAAACCACGCTCGACAAGGCCTTCGGCATTGACTTTTTTGTGGACAACGGCTCACTGGGCTTCTTCAACGTGGGCCTGGCCCCGGCCACCGGCCTGACCGTGGTGCGCTTCACGCGGGGGCGCTTCACCGCCGAATTGCGCACCCTGCTCAATGAGGGTCGCGCCCAGATCATCAACGAGCCACGGGTAACTACTCAGAACAACCTGCCCGCCGAGGTGCAGTTCAGCACCACCATTCCCTACTACTCGGCGACTATCACTTACAACGAGTTCGGCTTCCGACAGGTGGACTACGAGGTGGATGAGGTGGATGTGACCAGTGGGCTGTTTGTGACGCCGCGTATCAACAAGGACGATACAGTTACCTTGGATCTGCAGCCGCAGGTGGAGGAACAAGTGGGGACCGTGGTCGGACCAGACGGCCAGACCATCCCGATAGTTACTTCCCAGTACGTTTTTACGCGAGTAACGGTCGCAGACGGGGAGACCCTGGCCATCGGTGGACTCATCCGCCGGAATGACTCAGTGAGTCTGCACAAGACGCCGTTGCTCTCGGACATTCCGATCATCGGCAACCTGTTCACAGGCAAGACCAAGACCACCCGGAACTCGGAACTGGTCATCCTGGTCACCCCTCAGATCGTGAGGGAGTTGCCCAGGGACTGAGGGCCTCAAGACTTATTCGGAGGCTTCGCCAGAACGGCACGCTGACTCAGGGTGCCGTTCTTTCTTAGCAAAGGGGTAAAGCCAGTGTCCCGTCTGCGTTTTGTCACTGCGGGCGAGTCGCACGGGCCGGAACTGACCGCCATCCTTGAGGGTCTGCCGGCCGGCCTGCGGGTGCCTCTGGCCGCCCTCAACCGCGACCTGGCGCGCCGCCAGCGGGGTTACGGGCGGGGTGGGCGGATGCAGATTGAGCAAGACGAGGTGCGGGTTACGGCCGGCCTGCGCGGAGGACTGACCCTGGGATCACCCCTGGCCCTGACTATTGCCAACCGGGACTGGCCGAACTGGGAGCAGTCTATGAGGGTCGCGGAGTTCGCGCCGGGGCAAGAGCCGGCACCGCTGCGTCTGCCTCGCCCCGGTCACGCCGACCTGGCTGGCGCCGCCAAGTTCGGGCACCGCGATCTGCGCAACGTGCTGGAGCGGGCCAGCGCTCGGGAGACGGCGGCGCGGGTCGCCGTGGGCGCGGTGTGCCGCCTGCTGCTGGGCGAACTGGGCATCGAGGTGGGGGGATACGTGACGGCGCTGGGTGGGGTAGAGACGCCGGCGCAGCCGGCGGCGGAC
>CALFVE010000312.1 GCA_937928475.1 uncultured bacterium
GTCTGCTGCCGGCTCAGGCACAATCGGCCCTGATTTCGGCCCCCAGATCCGAAAACTGAATAGTCGGAAGACGTGAACGGGTGGTTTTCAAACCCGAGAAGCACCCTTTCCTTCAGCAGAGCTCACTTTAGCAACAGTCTCATATCACAAAGGAGGGAAGACCTTTATGGCCTGTGCCCGCATCGGAGGAGTGGGGGTCGGCACCTTCGGCATCAATCACCTGCGCTGCTTCCGCCAGATGGGTTACACCGGCGAGGCGGAACTAGTGGCTGCCTGCGACACCAACGAGGCGCTCCTCCAGCAGCGCCTCCAGGAGTTCTCCTTCCGGCCTTACCGCGACTACCGCGAGATGCTGGAGAAAGAGGACCTGGACGGAATCACGGTGGTCACGCCGGACCCCCTGCATCACGACATCGTGATGGCGGCGGCAGAGGCAGGCGTTCATGTGCTCTGCGAGAAGCCGCTGGACGTAACCGTCGAGGGCTGCCTTGAGATGACGGAGGCCTGCCGCAAAGCGGGCGTCTTGCTCATGGTGGACTTCCACAAGCGCTACGACGAGTACCACCTGGCGATGAAAGAGAAGATCCAAGCGGGTGACCTGGGCAAGATTCAGTACGGCTACGCGCACATGGAAGACCGCATCGAGGTCCCCCGCGACTGGTTTCCGGGCTGGGCGGCCAAGTCGTCGCCGGCCTGGTTCCTGGGCATCCACTTCTACGATCTGGCCCGGTTTCTCCTGGAGGCCAACGGCGTAGCAGTCTGGGCCACCGGCGCCAAGGGGCGTCTGGAGGAACTGGGCGTCGGTGGTTGGGACTCCATCTCCGCCAAGGTGCTTTTCGACAATGGGGCGACGGTAGCTTTCGACACCTCGTGGATTCTACCCGACGGCTTTGAGGCTATCGTCAACCAGGGCATTCGGCTGGTGGGCACCAAGGGGATGCTGGAGTGCGACAGCCAGGACCGCGGCACGCTGACCTGCTGCGCCGACGACCGCCCGGCGCAACAGACGCATAACAAGTCTTTCCTGCGCATGAAGCGGGACAAGTACGGCCGCGAGGTCTGGGAGGGCTACGGGATGACCAGCATCGCCGACTTCGCTCTCAACGTGAACCTGCTCCTGGAGGGCAAGCGCCTGGAAGACCTCGGCCCCTATCCCTCCGGCGAGGACGGCATCGAGGCCACCAGAATCGCGGCCGCAGTGCACCGGAGCCTGGAAACCGGCGGGATCGTGGAGCTCTAAAGATATGACCGCACGAGAACGTCACGAAGCGATTCGCGCCGGGGAGCGCCCTGATCATATCCCCGTGGCCGGCATCGCCATCTGGGAGGAAACCCGCGAACGGTGGGAGCAGGAGGGCATGCCCAGGGACGTCAACCCCAACGTCGTGCTGGGCTTGGGCGAGAACGACCGGCTGGGGCTACCACTCAACCTGAACATGGTGCCGCCGTTCCCGGTGGAAGTGCTCGCCGAAGACGGCCGCTACGTCACCGTCCGCGATGAAAACGGTATCACCAAGCGGATGCTGCGCACAGACTTCGACCGCAGTGGCGGCTTGATGGCTAAGGCCGGAGCCACTAGTTCAATGTCGCAGTGGCTCGATTTTCCGGTCAAAGACCTCGCCTCCTGGGAGGCTCTGCGTGAAGAACGCTTTCGCGTCAACCTGGCTGAGCGGCTTCCCTCGGATTGGGAGCGGACGCGCATGGATTTCAGACAGAGGGCGGAAACGCACTGGGTAACCTACTTCTGTTTTCCCCTCTTCGGCCTTTTTGGGGGCCTGCGCCAGTTGCGAGGGTTCGAAGGTTTGGTCTTTGCCATGGCCGACCAGCCGGCCTTGATACATAAGATGGCCAACGACCTAGTGGACTTTTGGCTGAGCGTTTTCGCACAGGTCCTACAGCAGGTCCGGCTCGACGAGGTGACCTTCTTTGAGGATATGGCCTCCACCAAGTCGCCCCTGTTGAGCCCGGCAGCGTTTCGGGAATTCCTCGCCCCGACATATCGCCGGCTCTGCGGAGGTCTGGCAGACCTGGGAGTAGCCCATCGCTGCGTAGACAGCGACGGCAATGTTCAGCCGTTGCTGCCCGACTTGGTAGCCTGCGGCGTGACCGGAATTTCCCCCTGCGAAGTCCAGTCCGGGATGGACGCCGGGCTGCTGCGTCAGCATTTTCCCAGCTTGACACTGCATGGAGGCATTGACAAGCGGGCCCTGGCCCAGGACCGCGACGCGATCGATAGGGAACTCGACCGGCGCCTTGCTACGGCTTGGCTGCACAGCAAGTACTTGCCCGCGCCTGACCACTCACTGCCTCCGGATGTTTCTTGGGAAAACGTCCGGTACTATGCAGAACGCTACCGTCAGGGATGCTACCTATCCGCCCCCGCCTGCACTGAGACCCCGCAGCAGCCCAGCAGCAACCGCACCCGGAGCAGTCACGGCCCCGGGCCGGGCCGAGCAGGCGAGTAGACCAGGCGCGGGCAAGCGTTTCTACATTCTTGCTTGATTGGCTTCTAGGGAAAAAGGGAGGTAAGCACCTTGCCTTGGAGTAAGACACAGTTAGTCGTGGGACTTTTGGGTGCATTGGCGGCGTTGGCCAGCACTGTGGGGGTAAGTTCCCTGGGACAAGACAATGTCCCCCTCAAGTGGGACGGCTACCTGATCCTGCGTATTCGGACCGATAGCGGAGGTCTGACCGCCCAGCAACGGGCTGAGGTGATCCAACTGCGCCTCCAGAATCTCATGGAGCAGCAGTTCGCCCACGAGCAAGAAGACATCATCGGGCGCATCGCCGTGCGTCGTTTCGGCAAGGAGATGACGATTGGGACACCGGATCACCTGATCATGACGGTAACCTGGGCCGATGCCCGCGCTTGCAATTCCACGGTCTTCTGGCTGGCGCACTACTGGCGTGCGCGCCTGCTCGAAGCGCTGATTATGGCTACGAAGACCGGGTGAACCAGGGAAACGGCAGTGGGGACAGCAATTGGAGAGGCCGTTGCAAGAGCCGTTGGAGCAGCGGGCTGCGGCCGCGAAGAGACCGTGACGCCAGCCAGCCTCTCGTGGTAGCCAGAACTTGGGCCGGCCGGGCGAGATTTGCCCGGCCGGTCTTGCTTGGGGCAGGACAGGAAACAGAGAAACGCCCGGCGAACTAATGGCACAGCAATCTGCAGTGGCGCCTCCGCCGGCGGCAGCAGCCGACCGGCGGCCCGGAGTCCGGCGTGAGGAGCGTAGGCAAGATGCCCCGCCATCGCGATGCGGCCGCGCAATTGGGCCTGGTCGCGCTACTGGCCGCGGCATTGCTGCTGGTGCTTAGCGGCGCGGCCGGCGCCCAAGACCTGGCCCAGTGGCAAGCGGACCGGTTCGGAATCATGATCCACTGGGGGCCTTCCTCGGTCACCGGCTGGGGCGGTTCGCTCGCCTGGGCGATGGATCTTTACCCCCCCGAAACCTGGCCGGAATACGCTGCTCGGTTCCAACCCACACCCGGCACCATCCGCAACCTCGCTCAACTTATCGCCGCCTCGGGCGCAAAGTACGCCGTTCTCACGGCCCGGCACCACGACGGGTACTGCAACTGGAACACAGCCACGACGGACTTCAGTTGTATGCACCTGGGCCCGGGCTTTGATGTGCTGTCCGAGTTCGCCGACCAGTGCCGAGAGAACGGGCTGCGACTGGGACTCTACTACTCGCTGGCTGATTTCTACGACCCACGCTACGTAACCGGGCCGACCGACGACCCCGCAGGCTGGGCTGCGTATCTTTCCGATGTCCGCCAACAACTTTCTGAACTGTTGACCGCCTACGGCCCGGTGCACACCCTATGGTTTGACGGCATGTTCCCCTGGCGGAAAGACGCCGCGGATTGGCAGTCCGAAGAGATGGTCGCCCTGGTTCGGACCCTGCAACCGAACTTGGTCATGAACAACCGGAGCGGGGGCGGGATGGCAGGCGACTATTTCTCCTGGGAGAATCGTTACCCTAAGAAGATATGTAGGACCCCCTGGGAAGTTTGCCTCCCTGTCGGTCGCACCTTCTTTCATGTCGTGCCCGAAACTCGGCCAGACCTGAAGGTCACCGGCTACAAGTCCACGGCGGACTTGCTCCGGACGCTGGCCACCGTGGTATCCCGAGGCGGCAACCTGCTGCTCGGAGTCGGACCGGACGCAACCGGCAACCTGAAACCTGAAGAAGTGGACAGTCTCCTCGGCATCGGAGCCTTCCTGGCCGCCAATGGGGAGTCCATCTACGGCTGCGGCCCCGGCCCCTGGGACCTGGGCGAGATGGGCGTGGTCACAGCCAGGCCCGGCCTGATCTACCTGCACCTGTTTGTCTGGCCCGGGGAGACGCTGTTCCTACCTCAGCCGAAAACCTTAATTGGCTCCGCCAGTTTGCTCCAACCCGAGACCCCTCTGGTGGTGACTCGGATGCCCGGCCTGGGCTGGGAACTGTCCGGCCTTCCGCCCAGCCGGCCGAGCACCGTGCACAGCGTGGTGCGGTTGGTCTTGGGCCAAGCGCCGGTCCTGGGCTGGGCCGACGAGACGGACGTCCTGGCCGAGCCGGCGGGAACGCGTACGGCGGGCGCGGGCGCTTCTCTCACCTTCCGGGTCCGATACCGGCACCCCGGCGGCCTGCCGCCAGAATGGGTCCAACTGCGAGTGTGGAAATCGGGCGCTGCCCGGATGCCGGGTAGCCCCTTCGCCATGACGAGCGACGGCACCAGCGACTGGGTGAGCGGGGTAGTGTTCAGCACTGCAATCTCGCTCACAACTCCGGGGGTCTATAGCTATTCCTTTGCCGCCCACGATGGCCTGAGCACGGTCACGCTACCCAGCGGCGGGCGCGCGGCAGTGCTTCGCGTTAGCCAGCCGCCCACCCTCACCTGGACGGGGGAGCCGGGCCTGGTCAGGGACGGAGTCGAACCGGACGAGGGACCGCCGAACAGCGGGTTCTGTTTCCGTGTCAATTACTCCGATCCGGAGGGCGATCCCCCCGCCTCGGTGCAGGTGCGAGTCTGGCAACCCGACGGTGCAGAAGCCCCCGGCAGCCCCTATGCCATGACGGATCCGACCGCCTCCACGGACTGGGTCAATGGCGTGACCTATGAGGCGCAGTGCGAACTTACCCAACCCGGCACCTACACCTACCAGTTCACGGCTAGCGATG
>CALFVE010000313.1 GCA_937928475.1 uncultured bacterium
CGTATTCCGAAAGCGATGGATATCTCTCCACCGTCGGTTCTGCCAGGCCCACTCAATCCCCTTGACCCCAGCCAGGACGCCGGCGGCAATGAGCAGCAGGACGCCGGGCCCGAACTACCAACTTACGGTCTCCCCGGCGGCTTGCGTAGTCGGCATCTGGAGAACGACCATCCCACCCCGGATAGTGCCTACCAGCAAACTCCCCACCAGAAGCGCAACGATCTCTGTTCGGCCACACATGGCAATCCCTCCCTCGTGTTTTTGGTACTGCTCGTGCGACCTAGCGTACCGGACGGCAGGTCCGGGCACTCTAGGTCACCTCGCCTGCCAGCCACATTGGGAGCAGTACGGCACCGTTTTCGAACGCGAGCTCCAGAGTAAGTAGAGACCGATTCCGAAGGGAAGCAGTCCAATGATTGCGCCGATGGGAAACCAGATCCCCAGCAGGAACGAGAACACCACCAGCAAGCAGCCGCACCCAATTCGTCCTGAACCGGGTGCGGTCTTGTACGAGACGAGGACCCCACAATTCGGGCAGTTCGCGCCGCCCACGGCCATTTCAGACACCTCCTGAGACCAGTGTTGGCAGAGGGCAAAGGCCGCCTCCAGCACAAGCGCGCCGAGCTAGCGGCTCGAGTCCACCAGTTGCTGGAGAGTCTCAACCTCGCAGGGTCAGCGCCCCCACGAGCGCACTATCGTCGCGGTCTGCCGGGTGTTCTCTTCTATGGCTAGGAGCACGAAAATGCCCTCGGCCATGGCTGCCCAAAAGACCGCAGCCAGGAGCCCCGCTAGCCAGCATAAGAAGAAAGCCGGAATGCCTCCCCCGAGATCCCGGAGTTCGCGTACCGAGGCAACTACCGCGATGCCGGTGACTAGGCCGCCGAGCACGCACAGGGCAGCGATGCCCCAGCAGAGGCCAGCTATGATGCGAAGGGCCACAAAACGGCGCGGGACAGGGGTGACAGATGTCTGCATGGCGGACATGGTTCAGGATGCCTCCTCGTGCGTAACCGTGGCATATGCACGGGTTGCCCAGCAGGGTGAGTCCATAGGCGCTGCTATGGCCCTATCTTGAAGCTGGCGAGAATGCTTTCGAACACGTCGAACCAGTCTGCGAATTCGGTCACCGGGGCCTGGCAGAGCACGGCATAGTGAACGTCGCCGTAGTCCGTCATGAAGTCTATCTTTCTCAGGTCACGTCCATCTTGGCGATGGAGAATAAAATCCCATCGCCAGCCGCTGTGAGCGCCGGGTGTGGCTGGGGCAATGCCAAGAGGTTCATATTTGGTCCCGTGCCGACTACGGAATCGCCAGTCCAGGTGCCGAATCGTAGCTTCCGCATCCGGCCCGCCAACGCTCCATTCCACCTTGACCAGATAGTCCTGGTCGCCGCTAGCGAAGGTGAGCCTGTGACCGTAGCTGACTTTCTCGTAGCGCGGTTTCCACCCAGCCGGCTGGAGAATGCGAAATCCGTACGGTCCGTCATAGAGCACCAGGCCCGCACCTGGGCTTGGGCGAGGCCTGGGGCCAAGGCTCTTTGCCAGATAGACAACGTCTCCAGCTTCCTGCGGAGTGCCGGGGGCGGGGAACTGAGAGATGATGATCCCAGCCGAGTACTTCTCACTATGGCGGGGTTCGTTGTAAATGAGTTTGAACCCCCCTGCGGCCTCCAACTCGTACTCGGCCTCGGTTGCTGGCTTGCCTACAACATCCGGCACAGTGAACAACTTAGGCGCAGGGGGAGGGGGCGGAGGCGGCGGAGGGGATGCGGAAGGCAGAGATGGCTTGCCCGTCCCGGCGCCTCCCAGCTCTGCGACTGTGCTTGGCATTCTCGTAGCCTGAGTCAGCGCGAGCGTCCCCAGAGCTACAATCGCCGCTATTACCACGGCCAGGGCGGCAATCAGCACCGGAGGGCGGGAAGGAGGTCGTCGAGTCCCTGGGTTGTATATGAGGCCGGAGTCACTATGCAAGGGGCGCCCGTGGCCCCCGTATCTCCAGGCGGAGCGTGAAGTCGAGGACATGGCCATTTGCTGGCGAAGAGCCTCGGCCATCTCCCCCGCGCTGGCGAAACGCTCCCCCGGATCCTTGGCCAAGGCTTTCAGGATGACGCTCTCTAGCCACAAGGGCAGGTCGGGTCGGAGGGCGCGCGGAGGCACTGGCGGTTCGTTGATGTGCCTGACCGCGATAGCCACGGAGCTAGGCCCGTCAAAGGGGGGACGCCCGCAGACCATTTCGTACAGCACGATCCCCATCGCATATATGTCGGCGCGATGGTCAACTTGCTTGCTGGCCGCCTGCTCCGGCGACATGTAACGGGGTGTGCCCACCGAGGTGCCGATAGTTGTCAGTTGCTGGTCGTCGGCGGCCTTGGCGATCCCGAAATCCGTCAATACCGGGGTGCCTTGCTCGTCAAAAAGGATATTGGCGGGCTTGACGTCCCGATGAATTACTCCCCGCCGGTGGGCATAGTCCAAGGCCTCAAGGATCTGGACGGCTATCCATAAAGCCTGGGGGACAGACAGCGGCCCTGACTGGAGACGCTGGCTCAGAGCCCCGCCCCGGAGGTAATGCATGGCGAAGAACTGGTGTCCCGTTTCTTCACCGACCTGGTACACAGGGGTGATGTTCGGGTGGCTCAGTTGCGCCATCTTACGGGCCTCGGCGGCAAAGCGCCGGGCTACCCAGGGCTGATGGGCAAGCTCCGGCGGCAGCACCTTGAGCGCAACTTCGCGCCGCAAGGACTTCTGCCAGGCGCGATACACCACGCCCATGCCCCCGCGGCCGATCTCTTCTAGCAAATCGTAGTCACCGAGAGAAGCGACCACACAATCGCCTCCCTTCTGTTCGCTTCTTCTGGACGTTCTGTCTCCCAATGGAGCCAAGCCTAGGCAGCCGGCAGCTTGGTAAGCCCAACTCCTAGGGAATCTGCGACAGGTCCCAGACGGTGAGACTTCTGTCCCGGGAGCCGCACACGAGTTGGCGGCGGTCGGGAGTGAGCGCCAGCGTGGTTATTGCGCCCTGATGGTAGCGCAGCGTAGTCACATTGGTGCCGGTGTTTGTGTCCCACACCTTGGCGGTTCCGTCTCCGGATGCGGAAATCACCCGCCGCTCATCTAGGACTGCTACGCCGTAGATCATTCCCTCATGACCCGAAAGC
>CALFVE010000314.1 GCA_937928475.1 uncultured bacterium
CACCCTCTCCCGCCTTGCGGGGGAGGGTGCCCTGAGCGAAGCGAAGGGCGGGTGGGGGTCAGCGCCAGCGGGCGACCCACTTAGGCGCCGCCCCTACCTCGCCGTCGTTCCGCCGCCGTTCAGCCTGCTGTCCCTAGCCACTTCGCTTTCACCCAGGTCACCGCCGTCCGCAGGGGGCTGCGCTCCACCCGATGCCCCAGAGCCACGATCCGGTACTTCTGCCCGCTCGCCCCCACCTGCTCCCCGCCGTGCACCTCCAGCACCTCCCCGATCCGCATGTCCGGCTCCAGCGGCGTGAGCAGCGTGATAAACTCCGGCCGCCCGCTGCGCTGGACGAAGATCTCCTGGGCCAGGCGGTTGGTCTCCGCCTGCGTGGTGTATCCGCGCAGGGCCGCCACCTCCATCTTCCGCCAGCCGACGAAGCGGTCCGACTGCGGATCGTACAGCGAGGCCGGGTCATAAAACACCGACCGAATCGGCTGCCCATTACGCGGCACCCCGCACACGGCCACGTAGTTGACGAAGTCCCGCTCCGACAGGCTCAGGCGCGGCTTGGCCAGGTCCAGCACCTCCCCCGGCTCCTCGGGGTCAGGCGCCTCGCTCGGCCGCGTGTACAGGTGCCAGCGCACCTCGCTCACGCAGGCTCCCGTCAGCGTCCCGTCATGTTGAGTCACGTCCTCCGCGGTTCGCCAGGCCCGGCAGTGCGGGCAGGCCTTGGTAAAGCGGCCCTGTTCATCCACGAACACCGCCGCGCCGTAGTCAAAGCGCGCTACTTCCTCCAGGAACTCCAGCCAACCGCGCCCCGGTTCCGGCAGCCACAGCGGCTCCTCCGGCTCGCCCCGCGACAGGCACAGGCCGGTGTCCTCCAGGTTCTGCTGCGCCCGAGGAATCCCGCAGCGGTCCAGCACCCACTGGAAGACCTCCTTGATCGGCCAGCCGTCAAAGGCCGGGGTGCGACCGTCCGCCTTCTCATCGCGCAGGCGCAGGCAGCCGTCCAGCATGGCAACTTCCAGACCCGCCTCGCCTCCGCTGGCCACTTCCGGCGGCGGCTCCACCACGTAGCCCTCTGCAGTGGGCACGTAGCGCTCGCTCTCATCGTCGTACTTCCAGCCCAGCTCCACCGTCAGCCGCTGGTACTCGCCCAGGTCCAGGTGCTGCCCCAGTTGATTGTCCAGCTCCAGGCGGTAGCGCACCGTGGGCACGCGGTCCGAGTGGCTCCCCTCCAGGCGTTTCACGTCCGCCGAGAGGTCAGTTACCGGCGGCGGATCAATCTCCTCCACCTGCGCGTACTGGCCCATCGCCACGGAGAACAACTGCGGCGAGGCGCAGGTGTGGAAGTCCACCTTCTGGCCCGTGTCGGGGTCAGTACCGACCCCCCACTGATGCCACACATACGGGGCGATGACCGCCCGCCAGGCCCGCTGGGTGTTGGTGAGGTCCCCGCGCAGCGCCGTGGTGTCGCTCACCTGCACCGCCGCCAGAGGCACGCCGCCGCTGCTCAGCACCGGCTGCTGCCGCGCGTAGACGAAAACCTGCCCGGTCGAATCCTGCGTGTAGTAGCCGGTCTCAATCGGCAAACTATCCAGCACCGCCGTGGGCATGGCGATGGGGAAGAAGGAGAACATGAACTGCCCGGCGTTATGCCAGATCGCCACCTTCCCGCCGCCTACGCGGATGGGCCCTGCCGGCGACTCGTACACCCACACGTCCTCCGCAAAGCCGTCGGTGGACAGCACGATCTTCCCCCGCCACACGGCTACCCAGAGCAGCAGCCGCTGCCCCGAGGAGAACCCCTCCAGGCTGGGCACCCGCACCGACCGCTCGGTGTTGGGCACCTTCCACCAGGCACCCCCGATGCGCCGCACCAAGAACATGGGTGCGCCGTAGGGGAAGCACAGCGTCCAGTCGTCGGTCGCGGTGATGCCGAAGTGAATCTCGGTATAAGGCGAGGCCTGGCTCCAGTCGAAGTCCTCCGGCGGATCGGCGCGGTAAAGCGAAAGGGCGAAGATAGGGTCCGGCGGGAGCGTGAAGTTGCTCAGGGCGCCGGTAACCGCGTTGGCGTGCCCCTGGTACTGAAAGAGTTGCGTCTCCCCTTGCAAGCCGTGGTTCGGCAGGGCCACCCAAGCGCCGCCGTAGGTGGTGAAATGCCCCAGGCCGAGGGGCTGGCTGGTATCCAGGCAAGGCCGGGCTACCACGCAGTTGACCTTGGGGTGCTCGACCAGCATCGCCGAGGGCGCGCGCAGGCCGGCTTTGCCCGGCGGCGGTATGCCCAGGGCCGCGTAATCGGCCGGCGCGACCACGACCCGGCCCTGGCGCATCAGGTCGGCGACCAGGTCTTCCTGCTCGAAGCCGTCGTATTTGGCCCAGGCCCGCCGCCCTTTGCCGTCCAGTTTGACGCGGGCAATAGGATAAAGCCGCTTGGCCATCAGCGTTCCTCTCCGTAGCGCAGGCATCCTTGCCTGTGCCCGTAGCGCAGGCATCCTTGCCTGCGTCCGTAGCGCAGGCGGAGCGGACTCGCCCGCGCAGGGACCTCTGGCTGAACTTGCTCTTGACTTCTGTCGGGCGGTAGTGTATACACGGGACGCTAGGCGGTGTCGTAACCAGTCCTTGCCCTCGGGGAGATTCTCTTTCAGGGAGGGGCGGCGTTCGTGAGAACCCCGGTCGCCGTGCTCATCGGCCTCATCGTGTTGTTGGCCGTCACGCCGCTTTACGCTGACCAGCTGATCAACCCCGGCTTCGAAAACGGGACTACCGGCTGGAGCATCGTCGGCACGGCCTCCACCCCCACCCAGGTGACCTTGTTTGGCACCACGGTGGACCCCACCGAGGAGAAGCACTTCCTCTGGCTCCACCAGCCGGAGTGGAGTCCCGGGTTGGCGAGTGCCAGCCAGTGGGTCGCTCTCGCTCCTGGAGAAAGGATCCGCGGCTACTATCGTTTCGTCAGCGACGGGGAGTCTGGGGCCTACGGGTCACTTTCCGTGGGCGGGGTCCTCGTGACGGAATGGTATTCCGAGACAGGCCCGACTGACTGGCTGGGGTGGGAATACACTGCTTCCACTCCTCAACTAGTGGCTGTCATACTTGACATATGTAATTTCGGGTTACCTCCGGACGAGCACGCTGCCGCCTTCCTAGATGCCAACCCGCTAGATACCTACATCCCCGAGCCCACCTCGGTCGCCACAGGGCTCAGCGCCCTGGCGATGCTCGGCCTCGCTCTGCACCGCCGCAGGCGCCGCCGCTAGTCGTCTCCCGCAAAGTCGCTTTCCCGCTCGCCCTCTCGGCCCCGCCGCAGAGGGCGTTTGCTTCTCGCCTTGTCCTGCCGACGCCCCCGGCTCGCTCTCTCCGCGTTCCCCGCTCTTCGCCCCCGCTCACCAGTCCGCACTCCCCTACACTCCTCCCTCTTCCTCCCAGGCTTCCCCGTCGCTCTTCGACACGTACAGCACCACATACGGCGCCTGGGGCACGCCCACAATCAGCCGCCCGCCCTGGGTCTCCATCTTGACGAAGGCTACCCGCTCGGCGTCGGAGTCGGCGATCGGCTCATCCACGTTCCCGGCTCGCCAGCGCAGCCAGGTCTTGCCTCCGTCGGGGCTACGTCGGATCCACTGCTTGCCCCCGGCGTAGCCGATCAGGTAGAGGATCCCGTTATGCTCCCAGGCCATGGGATAGGCCAGCGCAATCTCGCTCATGGTCGTGCGAAAAAGAACCGGCGCATTTTTCGCGCCTACCCGCGCGGCTCAGGCCAGCCGCTTTCGCCGGAAAAATGTGCCTGTCCCTTTTTTCTCTACTCCTCCCAGGTCTGCCCCTGATCCCGCGAGCGCGTTACCACTGTCCCGCTGCCGCGCTGCCGGACTAGGATCAGGGTGCCCCGCTCGTCGAAGCCGGCCCAGGGGTAATCGCTCTGCCCGTCGGCGACGATCACCCGTGGCTCCTCCCAGGGCAGACTCAGGGCCCGCCGCCGCCGCATCTCAATATGCCCCTCCCGGGCGATAAACAGGAATAGTTGCCCGACCGCGTCCTCGGCCAGGTGCGCCCGCACGCCCGGCGGCAGCAGTTGCAGGGCCACAAACTCCGCGGCCAGCGCCGGCACCAGCAACCCCGCCGGCGTGGCCAAAAAGGGCACGTCCGCCGTCACCGTACAGTAGCAGCCCGGCGCCGCCTCCGGATCCACCAGGCGAATGTCCGTTACCGCTGTGTACAGACCAACCCCCACGTAGGGGCTTGCCAGTCGCTCGGCCCGCAGCTTCGGCACCGGCCTCAGCGGGAGCACGTCGCCCAGCGGGTACAGGTCGTTCGGCCCCCGGGTTCCTGCCGGCACCGTCACCTGCGCCGTCTCGGTCACTCCGTCCGCGCGCTTGCAGTCCACCTGCAGGGTGAAGTCAAAGGGCGCTGTCCAGGAGGGCGGAAAGACCAGTTTGAGCTGCGCGAGCCCCAGGTCTCGGCCGACCAGCCCGCTGAAGTAAGAAAGATCGTGCCCGGGCAGGTATGAGGGGCTCTGATCCCCGTTGAACTGCCCCAGGCCCTGGCGGTCGCCGATCTCGTGAGGGTGCAGAGCCCACCAGCGCGGCGCGTTGGTGCGCATCCCCGGGCCGTCCTGGCGCAGGTACTCGTCTCTCTCCTCGTACAGATCGGGCCGCCAGTGATACCGCGCTAAACACCGGAAACCCCC
>CALFVE010000315.1 GCA_937928475.1 uncultured bacterium
AAGAGGGAGCCAGGCTGCGACTGGGCGATATCGAGTGGGCAAGCGGGCGAGAAGGCACGGAATGAGACACACAGGCGCCAATCCCCGTAGCTTCGCAGGACTGAGGGCGTCATCTGCCTGACGCTCGCGACCGGAACCTGACGCCGGCATCTCGCTGCCCATCCGTTGCATTGAGTTCGACATCGCGGACTGCGATAGCCCAGTATTCACGGAAGTCGGGCACTAGCGCACCTGGGGAACACTGCATTCAACCGCTGGAAAGCGGGGAAAGGACTGCGCCAGGCCGCAGGGGTCGGGAGGCAGAAAATAGTGTCTGAAACCTTTTTTCTCGGCTCGCGCCCAGTCGGCCCCGGACACCCGGTGTACTTCATTGCCGAAATCGGCATCAACCACAACGGCAACCCCGAGATGGCGCGCCGGCTGATTAACCTTGCTGTCGAGGCCGGCGCTGACGCCGTCAAGTTTCAGAAGCGCATCCTGGGGCAGCAGTACCAGCGCGAAACCCTCGAGAACCTAGAGTCCACCGACAAGGAACTCCAGTTCGTCATTCCCTTCCTGGTGCAAGCAGAGCTGTCGGATAGCGACTATCGCCGATTGGCTGAGTATACCCGCGCGCAGGGCCTTGAGTTTCTCTGCACTCCTTGGGATGAGCCCAGCGTGGACTTCCTGCTCTCCCTCGACGTGGCCGCCTTCAAAGTGGCCAGCGCCGACCTGACCAATGATTTCCTCCTGGAGCATCTGGCCACCACCGGTCGCCCTCTGATTGTCTCCACCGGCATGTCCACCTGGGCGGAGATCAAGCACGCGGTGGCCCTGCTCCGCGAGTGCGGGGCTTCGTTTGCCCTGTTGCATTGCTGCTCCGCCTACCCGGCCCCCTTCAAGGATGTGAACCTGCGGGCCATGCAGCGGCTGCTGGAGTTTGGGGTGCCGGTGGGCTACTCCGGACACGAGCGAGGTATCGCCGTGTCCACGGCGGCGGTGGCCCTGGGCGCGTGTATCATCGAGCGACATATCACGCTGGATCGCACCCTGCCCGGTCCCGACCACGCGGCCAGTCTGGAGCCGCCCGGCCTCTTCAAGCAGGTGCGAGACATCCGGGCGCTGGAGCAGGCCCTGGGGTGTGTCGAGGACTTCCTCTCGCGAGGGGAACTGCTCAATCGTCACGCCCTGCGCAAGAGCCTGGCTGCCAGACGCAACCTGCGGGCCGGGGAAGTAATAACCCGCGATAGCCTGCAAGCCTTGGGGCCCGGCAGCGGGATCAGTCCCCAGCGCTATCGGGAACTTTTGGGCAAGCCGGTGCCTCGCGACATGGCGGCGGGCGACCAGTTCCGCGAGTCCGACTTTACCGATCTCACTCCGGCGGTGGTCGTCCGCGACTTCCCTCGACCCTGGGGCTGCGTGGCGCGCTATCGGGACTGCGCGCGGCTGGCAACCTGGGGGCCGGACCTGCTCGAATTCCACCTCACTGACTACGACCTCGACCACGCCGCGCCTCCGGAGGGACAATTCCCTGGGCGAGTGGCGTTACACGTACCCGAGTATTATCAGGGAATGCTCCTGGACTTATGCAGCCCGGACCAAACCGTGCGCCAGGAGAGCCTGCAGATAGTGCGACGTAGTCTGGCGGTGGCCCGGGCGCTGCGGGAGCGGTGTTTCCCTGCGCACGAGGGGCCGGTGCCGGTGGTGCTGCATCCGGGCGGGATGAGTTTCGAGGAACCCCAGGGAGACACCTCGGCGCTGCTGGCTACCCTCCGGGCCTCCCTTGACGAACTGGCCGCGGAGCCGGGGGTCGAGATCCTGCTCGAGAATCTTGCACCCTTCCCCTGGTATTTCGGCGGTCAATGGTATCACAATATCTTCGTCGCCCCGGAGGAGGTAGCCGGCTTTGCTCGCGAGCGAGGCTGCCGGCTGTGCTTCGATCTCTCTCACGCGCAACTGTACTGCAACCTGGCGGGTCGCGACGTGCTCGACTACTTGCGCCTGGTCAAGCCTTACATTGCCCATCTGCACCTGGCGGACAGCAGCGGCACCGATGCCGAGGCCCTGCAATTCGGAGAGGGGATGACCGACCTGCCGGCGGTGATGCGGGAATTGGCGGACGTGGAGGCGCCGATTATCCCCGAAATCTGGATGGGGCACCTCAACGAAGGCGAGGGCTTTCTGGTGGCGCTGATGAGGCTGAAGGAAGCGATTGAGGCGTAGGGGTGGACTGTCCCCCTGGCGGACCCCCTCCCGGCGGCGCAGACGCCGCTACCCCCCCACAAGGCGGGAGAGGGTGGGAAGACCAGGTGGACACTCGCTGTGCCCAGACGCAGGGCTGGGCCTTGCTGTGGCGGTGGGCTTTGCCTAGCCCAGCCAGGCAATGGCTGCCCGCGTGTTTTCCTTCACTCTCAGCAAACGGAGAAACACCGCGCCGCGGCAAGCCGCGCCGCAAAATACCTCCCCACAGGAGGTTTCCCGTGGTCAACTCGCTGCTCGTCGAACTCCCCGCCGCGGCGGGCGCTCTCGTCCGCCGCGCTCTTGCCATCTTCAAGGCCCGCCTGGAAGCCCGCTGCCCGGCGCAGGTCACCCTGGTAGGGCCAGCCGACTTCCGCGTGCAGCTGGCTGTCACCCCCGGCCTGGGCAGGGAGGGCTTCCGCTTTGAAGACCTCCCCGAGGGCGGTTTGCGGATTGCCGGCAACGACGAGCGCGGGTTGCTCTACGGCCTGGGCAAGTTCCTGCGCTCTTCGCTCTACTCCGGCGAGGGTTTGACGCCCAGTCCCTGGCGGGGCGTCTCGGTTCCGGAGAAGCCGGTGCGGGGGATCTACTTCGCCACCCACTTTCATAACTTCTACCACGAGGCTCCCCTATCTGAGATCGAGACCTACCTGGAAGACCTGGCCCTGTGGGGGATCAACAGCCTGATCGTCTGGTTCGACCTGCACGAATACCGCGGCTTCCAGGACCCGGCGGCGCAGGCCATGGTCGAGCGCCTGCGGGCGATTCTACAGGCGGCCCGCGCGGTAGGCATGTCCCCGGGCACGGCGATGCTGGCCAATGAGGGCTATGCCGACAGTCCCCCGCAGATGCGCGCCACCTGGGGCCGGGGCGAGACCCATCTGCCTGCGCATTACCACG
>CALFVE010000316.1 GCA_937928475.1 uncultured bacterium
CGGTGGCCGACCAGGGATACCAGGCCCGCATGTTGAAGCGCGAGAAGTACGGCTCACCCCACCACATCCCGCCGTTGTAGCCGATGCCGCGATGATAAAGGACATAAAGGGGCATGAGCGAAGCGGGCACTGCGTCGCAGCCGCCCCACCAGTTGTTGAACAGGAACTTCTCCCGGAAAGTATAGGGCTGATAGCGCCAGAACCACTTGTCGGCCGACGCCACGCGCTTGCCCGAAGCGTCGGAGACGGTCAGGAAGGCGCGGAAGGCCCAGCCCTCGGGGCCGTAGTCAGGCATGGCCCAGGAGAAGGCCACCTCTGCTTCCTGCTCTGGTCCCAGATTTACCCGCTTGCTTTCCACGTAGACAGGGACGCCCACGCCGTCGAGTATCGTTAAGGTTGCCTCCGCCTTCTCTTCGGCGCTGCCGGTCACCTGGGCAGTCAAGCGGACCGGGTCCCCGACGCCATAGCCGGGCTTATCGCTGTCGAGCGTTGCTTTGACCCGGCCGCTGACGTCCACGAAGGCAAAGGCTTGGTGGAGTACGGCATTCTTCTCCCCCAGCAGGTCGGCGGTGAGCCGATACTTGCCGCTCTCCGCCCAGGCGGGAACGGAGACTTGGGCCGTGACTTGCGCCTGTCCGCGCGCCAGGCGTATCTCCTGCCGGCCGGCTACCCTGCCCTGACTGTCGGCCAACGATAGCGCCAGCGCCTGCGGCTGAGCCGTGCCGCGCCGGTGGACCTTGATCTCCACGCTCACCGGCTCTCCCGCCTTGACGCTATCCGGCTCAAGGGTCACTTGCGCCTGCGCCGGGTAAGCCGAGCGGCCCTGCTTCCAAGAGCCTCCCACCTGCTGCCAGAACCGCGCCCAGAGGAAGTCGCTGTCCACCCCGTCCGGCTCGCCGTAGTGATGTATCGGCCTCATTATGGTGCGCAGGTTCAGGGCCAGCACGTCGCCCTTGCCCACCGGCATAATCCCCAGCACGGCGTGCTGGGTCGGCGCGGTCTGTGCCAAGATTGTGACCTGGGGCGCGAAGCCCACGGCGGCCAAGCGGTCGCCGAACATGACCTCCAGGGGCAGACCGCACGTGAGGGGGTAATCCGGCGCGACCGCCTCGACGCGCTCCTGGGGCTTGGCCCGCGTGTCCACCTTGACGAAGGGACACAACTCCGCGAGCGGCCCCTCGGTGACCAGGTCATTGTGCAGCCAGACCAGATGCCCGCCGCCTTTGACGTAGTCCGCGATCGCCTGCGCCGTCTCCGGCCGGAACTTCTTGCCCTCCAGCACGATCGCCTCAAACTGACGCCGGGCCAGCAAGCGGTCAAGTGCCGCCAGGCGCAGGGCCCGCTGCGCCGGCCAGCCTGCCTCGTCCCAGAGCACGCCATCGGTGATCTGGGCGCTTTCCTCGTCGCCACCACCCTCGGGGTCCGACTTGCGCTGGTAGATGAAGCGCAAGTCGCTGCTGCGCTCCAGAAATTCCAGTTGCGGATAGTTGTCCAGCGGCGGCTCTTGGGCGAGGTACAGGATGCGTACCCGCCGGGTGAGCGCCTCGGTGACCCGTAGATCGGAGGCCAACGAGGGCAGCCCCAGCAGTATGGGGGTCAGTGCGGCGAGCACGGCGAGGGTGTTCCTCATGGGGAAACCTCCTTGTGGTTGGGCACCTGGCTCCTCCGGTTCAGACGTCGTGAGCGGCTAGCGCGGGAGGCGCCTCCCCCTCCAGCCCTCTCTCCTTACGTGCCCGTCTAGCGTGGTTCCATTCTCTGCGACGCTTGTACTGTTTAGCGCACAGCAACCGCGGCCTGATCGGTGCTGGTCCAGCCGGGAAGGCCAGGCACCGCTAGCCTATTTGGCTGCCCGCTCCCGTTTCGGGGGGCGCCGGTCCGGGCAGATCTCGACGGGCGAGACGCCCGTCGTACCGGCGTGGGCGCCCTCCCACGCGGGGCAGGGTCTGGCGTCTCTCTGCGGAGGGGCCGGGCGAAGGCAGACCTCCCGCCTGCCCTGCGCATGTCTTCGGAACGGGGAGACGCAGGCTGGAAGCCTGCGCCACGCGGGCAACTCACTGCCCCTCCGCACGGTCGGCGGGAGGCACCCGGCGCGGAGGGGGGAGGCCCCATCTGGGCCTGCACCCGCAGGGACAGACATGCCTGCCGCCTACGGTCACACACTCACCGACTGCTTCTCGTTTGCCCCTCACACTTCGCCTCTTCTCACCGCATCGGCCCACAGCGGCGACATGCCTCGCAGCCGCTCCACGATCGGCGGCAGGATCTCCAGCACCCGGTCAATCTCGGCCTCGGTGTTGTGGCGGCCCAGGCTCATGCGGATGGAACCGTGCGCCACCTCGTGCGGGTAGCCCATCGCCAGCAGCACGTGGGAAGGGTCGAGCGAGCCGCTGGTGCAGGCCGAGCCGCTGGACACGCAGACGTCCTCAAAGTCCAGGCTGAGCAGGATGCCCTCGCCCTCAATGTACCGGAAGCAGAAACTGGAGATGTTTCCGATCCGCTGCGTGGGATGACCGGTGGGGATCACGGCGGGAATGCGCTCCAGCACCCCGGCGGTCAAGCGATCGCGCAGGCGGGTTACGAGCTCGTTGTCCTCAGCGCCGCGCTTCTCCAAGAGTTCTATCGCTTTGCCCAGGCCGACGATCCCCGCTACGTTCTCCGTCCCCGCCCGGCGATTGAACTCCTGGGAACCGCCGTCGAGGAGCGGGACGAGCCGACAGCCCTTGCGCACGTACAGCGCTCCCACGCCCTTGGGGCCGTAGATCTTGTGCGCCGAGATGGCCAGCATATCCACGTTGATCTCGTCCACCTTGAGGTTCGCCTTGCCCAGCGACTGTACCCCGTCGCAGTGCAGGCGTACCTTGCGGTCCCAGCAAAGCCTCCCGATCTCGGCAATCGGCTGGATGGTGCCCACCTCGTTGTTGGAGTGCATGATCGAGACCAGGATAGTGTCGTCGCGAATCGCCTCGGCCACCTGCTCCACTGCGATGAGGCCGTCGCGATCGGGGGGGAGGTAGGTGACCTCGAAGCCCTGCTTCTCGAGGAACTTGCAAGTGTGGAGCACAGCATGATGTTCGATCTGGGTGGTGATGATATGGCGGCCCTTGTCCTGCCGGGCCCAGGCCAGGCCCTTGATGGCCATGTTGTCGGCCTCGGTGCCGCCACCGGTGAACAGGATTTCGCGCGGCTGACAACCCAGGTAAGCGGCCAGGCGCTCGCGGGCCTCCTCCACGGCTCCCCGCGCCTGGCGCGCGATCTTGTAGAAACTGGAGGGATTCCCGTACTCCGCCTGCAGGTAAGGCGCCATCGCCTCAAAGACTTCCGGGTCAACCGGCGTGGTGGCGGCGTGGTCCAGGTAGATCATGCTGGGATCAACTCCTCGGCGGTGCTCAGACGTAGCCAACAGGTTACCGCCAACAGCCGGCGGGGTCAAGGCAGGGAAAGCGCCAGCGGCGGGGTCAAGCGGGGAGAAGTCGCGCGTCGCGAGTGAACGGCGATGCAGGCTGATTGGACACCTCTCCCTGGCACTTGCCCCTTGCCACCGGCCGTCTGCCACCCCTATACTACCCCAGATGACTGACTACAGCTGTTCCGAGTTCGATCGCGGCTGGCTAACCCGGGTGCCCGAATACCTCGCGGCGCTGGCGCTGCTGGCCCTGGTGCCCATCACCTATCAGGGCTGGCAGGTGCTGCCGGCGCGCATTCCTACGCACTTCAATCTGACCGGGCAAGCGGATGGCTGGGCGCCGAAGTGGATGCTGTGCCTGCTGGCCGCGGCCCCGGTGGTCATGTACTTGATCCTTTCCGCGGTACAACGACTCTCCGTCACCAGGCTCAATTCGGTGGTGAGAATCACCCAGGAGAACCGGCCGCGCCAGGAACGGTTAGTGCGGGGCCTAGTCCGCTGGCTCAAGGCCGAGGTCACGGCTCTCTTCGCCTTGCTGCTGTGGTCTACCGTGCAGGTGGGAGCCGGCGAGGCGGAGCACCTTTCGGCGTACGCGACGTGGATGCCGCTGGCCGCGCTGCTGGGCACGGTCTTGCTCTTTGTCATTTGGATGATTCGGGAGCGGTGAGGCATGGGCCGCGTCCTGGTCGCCATGAGCGGCGGGGTGGACTCCTCGGTCGCGGCGGCGCTGCTCCAGGAGCAGGGTTACGACGTCGTCGGCGTGACCATGAAACTGCTGGACCTACCAGATGAAGTCGCCGGCGACCGGGGCTGCTGTTCCCTGGAGGCGGTCCGCCGGGCGCAGGCCGTCTGTCGTCGCCTGGGTATTGCCCACTACACGCTGAACCTGGTGGCCTGTTTTGCGCGGGAGGTCATCGCCCCCTTCGTCGCCGAATATGCGTGCGGACGCACGCCCAACCCTTGCCTTCGTTGCAATGTGGTGGTGAAATGGGGCGAACTGCTCCGCCGGGCGCGGGGCGTCGGTTGCGACTACCTGGCCACCGGGCACTACGCACGCCTGGAGGAGCACGCGGGCCGCTGGCGCCTTCTGCGCGGCGTGGACGCCGCCAAGGACCAGTCCTACGCTCTGTACGCGCTTACTCAGGAGATGCTGGCGCATACGCTGCTTCCCCTGGGCGGGCTGACCAAGGCCGAGGTGCGGGCTCGGGCGGCGGAGTTGGGCCTGCCCACCGCCGATACCGAGGAAAGCCAGGACATCTGCTTCATTCGGCGGGGAGACTACCGCGAGTTCCTGCGCGACCGGATTCCCTTTCGGCCCGGCCCGATCGTGGATGAGCAGGGCCGGGTGCTAGGCGAGCACGAAGGCCTCCCCGCTTATACGGTCGGTCAGCGCAAGGGTCTGCGCGTCGGTGGCGGCGAGCCGCTCTTCGTCCTGGCGAAAGACGTTGACCGCAACCGGCTGATCGTCGGCCCCCGGGGGGCGCTGGCTCGGCGCGAGGTGCTGGTCAGGGAGGTCAACTGGGTGTCTTGCGAAGAACCCCCTCCCGGCGAGAGCCTCGCGGCCCAGGTCGAACTCCGTTACCGGGGCGAACCCATTGCTGGGCAGGTGACCGCCGAGCCCGGCGGCCGCGCCCGCTTGCACCTGGCCCCCCACGACCAAGCAGTGACTCCGGGCCAGGCGGCGGTCTGGTATCAGGGGGAGCTGCTGCTGGGGGGAGGGATTATCGCATCGGGGCAGGCTGGGGCCGGGTGCGAAGCCCCCGGTTGAGCCTCGCGGGACGCGGGCTACGGGACGGGAGGAATGCCGTTGGTGGGGTTTCCGCACCCTCTCCCGCCTGGCGGGGGAGGGTGCCCTGAGCGAAGCGAGGGGCGAGAGAGGGCGCCTGGCAGGCAAGAGCAGACTGCGGTCTCGCCTCCGCAGGCGGCGGCCCTGTCTCCTGGCAGCGGGGGAGGGAAGGAAACCGCGCTGGACGTCTGGAGTATCTGCATGAGGCGGCTCACAACTATGACCGACACCACCGCCCGCAACTACCTCCCCGGCACGCGCATCGAGATTGTCAATCCTGACTTTCCGCGCGGGCCCAAGCCGTATGCGCTCTTCGATTTCGACGGCACCGTCTCGCTCATCCGCGAGGGCTGGCAGGAAGTCATGATCCCCATGATGGTGGACCTGTTAGAGGACTACGCCCTCCCCGGCGAGACCCGCGAGCAGCGCTACGCGATTGTCCACGACTTCGTCACCGAACTCACCGGCAAGCAGACCATCTATCAGATGATTCGCTTTA
>CALFVE010000317.1 GCA_937928475.1 uncultured bacterium
CCAGCCTACGGCAGCCCGCGCCCGCATGGAGGCCACCGACAGGCAGGCAGGATGCCTGCCCTACGCGCAAAGGTGGGCTTCCCCGCGTAGCGCAGGCTTCCCCGCGTAGCGCAGGCTTCCAGCCTGCGTCCGGCGTAGGCCGCGTTGCGACGCCCTCCGCCAAAAGTCGTATGGATCAAAGCCACATGGACAGCCTCACGCATAAGCGCTTCGACGTGATCGGCCTGGGTGGCGCCGCCTGGGATATCCTCGGCGTCGTCCGGCACTATCCGCTGCCCGGGGAGAAAAGTGAACTGGTGCGCCTGGAGGAGCAGGGCGGAGGGCAGGCCGGCACCGCGATGGTAACGGTCGCTCGCCTGGGCGGGCGCGCGGCGATCGCCGGCACGAACGGCACCGACCACGCCGGCGACCTCATCGAGCGCAGTTTCATCGAGGAGGGCGTGGACGCCTCGCGCCTCCTGCGGGTGCCCGGCGCGCGGTCCCATATTGCCTACTGCATGATTGAGGAGGCCAGCGGTGACCGGGCCATCTTCTTCGACCGCGGCAGCAAGCGCCGGCTGGCGCCCGAGGACCTGGACCAGCAGTTTATCACCGACTGCCGGTGCCTGCTGTTTGATACCCACCACTCGCAGGTGGCCGTAGTGGCGGCGCGCTGGGCTCGGGAGGCCAGCCTTCCGGTGGTCACCGACCTGGAGCGGCCCACCCCGGAGAACGACGCCCTGCTCACTTTGGGCACCCACCATATCATGCCGGAGCACTACCTCTTGGAGCACATGCGGGAGGGCGACCCACAGCGGGCAGCGCAGAAACTGCTGGCTATGTATCAGCCGGAGGTCCTAGTGATTACCCGGGGCGCGCAGGGCGCGGTGGCCTATGCCGAGGGGGAAACCCTCTACCAGCCGGCCTACCGAGTAGAGCCAGTGGTGGACACCACCGGCGCGGGCGATGTGTTCCACGGAGCCTTCGCCTACGGCTTGGTTCTGGGCTATGACCTGCCCACGAACCTGGAGTTTGCGGCGCTGGTAGCGGGTCTGAAATGCCGCGCCCTCGGCGGCCGAGCGGGGATACCGAGGAAAGAGGAACTGGCGGGGCTGTGGCCAGAGCTGCTGCCCTAGCCTGGCGGTGGCGCTTGCGCAAGGGGCGGGAATCGTCTAAGATATCGCTTAGGGCCGCGCAGCGCAAGCCCACGGCAGGGTCGCATGGCAAAGCCCACCCAGCGATGCTCCTGCGGAGGCCCAGAGGGCGGAGCGAGGCTACGCATGGTCATTGAAGCAAGGCAACCGGCACCCCAGTTGCTGGACATAGGATTCGAACGCAGCTGCGACTGCCCACCCAACCACTTGAATTGCCTGACGCCTAAGGAGTGGCTGAAAGCACAACTGGGCGTGTGGCAGTTCTTCTATGAAGGTCGAGACATACGGGACAAGGACATTCATCCGGCCACCTACCCCATCGCCCTGTCCTCGCGGTGCATCGAACTCTTCACTCACCGAGGTGAACTGGTTCTCGATCCGTTCGTTGGTAGCGGTACTACCTTGGTCTCGGCCCGAGACCTTTCCCGTAACGCGGTCGGATTCGACCTGTCGCCAAAGTACATCGAATTGTGCCGCCAGCGCCTGAGCGAGCAACTGCCCCTCGGCGACTGCAAGCAACTTGCCATCTGCGCAGACGCACGCAGCATTCCGCAGTATCTCCGCCCAGAGACTGTGAGCCTCATCGTCACTTCCCCACCGTATGAGAACCTGCTCAACCGTCGCCGCAAGAATAAGTCGCGTCGGGGGGAAGAGCGCTACAACAAGCAGTATCAACGCGTAGAGCAGTACTCCCAAGACCCTCGCGACTTGGGCCTACTACCTCTCGACGAGTATAAGCAGGAGATGGCGAGCATTTTTCAGGGGCTGCTGCCCTTGCTCAGACCGAAGGCTCACTGCGTGGTCAATGTACCGGATATGTGGTGGCAGGACGAGCGGATCACTCTGCACATCGCAGTCGTAGAAGCCTTGCGCTCCGTCGGATACGAATTGCGCAACATAATCATTTGGGACCGCACAAATATCGTCAACCGGGTCGGGATCTTTGGCTGGCCGAGTAACTACATTACCATGGGTGTTACCTTCGAGTACCTGCTGGACTTCTGGCGGCCTCCCGATCATGAGTGAAGTCAAGGATCACATCAGAGGCGTCATGCGCCGCATACGCCAGACTAGAGCGGTGCCAAGTTCACGCGAGATTGTGGCGCAGGCCTTTGCCAACGTCGGCGTTGTGGAGGGTTCCGCCTCACCGGAGACTGTCGTATCCCACTTCGGGGCCCTGCTCCGTGGCGTCTGGACCGAGACCCTCGCCGTACTGGAGCGCCACGAACACGAGACCTACGCGACCGGAATACCGCGGGGGCTAGCGGAGGAATACCCTGAAAAGTTTGCCGAAGCCGAAAAAGAGGTGGCCCGAAAGGGTTTTGCCGCAGGAGTCGTTCAGCTCTTTGGTTCTCTGTACCCCCAGCTTCGGGAGTGTTTTCTATCTGTAGCTCAAGGCCGCAAGACACGAGGGGGCAAGGACTTTGAACTCCAGGAGGAGGGGTTGCTGCGAATGGCAGAGATACCGTTCGAGGAGCAGGAGTCAGAGCATCGCACCGACATTATGCTCCCGGACAGCGCCATGTACCACCGCGACCGGAACCTGCTGATGGTTGTCTCCGCAAAGCGTACACTGCGGGAGCGATGGGCGGAAGTGGCCGAGGAATTGTTCAATCTCCGCTGCCCGAATGTGTATCTGTTTACCGCCGACGAGAATGTCTCTGCGCGCCACGTGGAGCGCATCTGTGGGCAGTACGGCATCTACCTGGTGGTTTGGGACGATCTCAAGGCGAGGAAATTCGCCGACGAATCCTCCGTGCTCGGCTTCACGCAATGGGCGACTGGCCCCCTCGCCCTGTTTCAGGAGCGGTGGCGTCTCGCGCTCTCTTGAGCATTTCGGGTATCCACGTCGGGCATCCTACAGTCCCAGCCTCTCCTCCCACTGCGCGCAGATCTCCGCGGTTCGCGCCGAGGCCAGGCCGGTGTAGCGGCGGGGATCGGTTAGCAGCGCCCGCTGCTCTTCGCTGAGCCGCGCGAGGTACTCCTCCAGTTCCCTGTGGGCTGCTAGCACATCCTGGAAGGGCCGGGCCGACTGCTCCGCCTCCAGCGTAATCTGCCGCACCGCTTCGTGCGCATCGGGATGGCCCAGCGCCGCCAGCAGGAGATAAGCCGGCTCGGCGGCGATCATCCCCTCGGTTAGCGCAAAGTTGCGCTCCATGCTTACCCGATCCACCACCAGGCGGTCCATCACCCGCTGCAGACGCCGCACCGCTCCCACCAGGGCTACCACGATCTCTGGAATGAACCGCTGCGAGGCGGAGTTGGTCAGGTCCCGCTGATGTTCGGAAATCTGGTCTGCGTAGACCGCCACCATGCGGGGCATGAACTGCTTCCAGAGGCTTTTTACGTTCTCGAAGTTCCAGGGATTGCGCTTGTGCGGCATGGTGGAAGAGCCTACCTGCTCCGCCCCGAAGGCCTCCCCCACCTCGGCAATCTCGCTACGCTGCAGGGCGCGCATGTCGTCGGCCAGGTTGGCCAGCACGCCAAAGGTGGAGATGAGCGCGTGCACGTAGTCGCATAGTGGCTCTGGCTCTACAATCTGCGTCGAGTACCCTGCCACCGGCAGGCCCAGGCGCGCCAGCACGCGGCGCTCGAACTCCCGTGGATCGGCGAAGAAAAGCGAGGAGGCATTATACGCGCCCACCGCGCCGCTGATCTTGCCGGGCAGCGCCTCCGCCGCCCGCTGCAGGGCCAGCGCGCGATTGCCCAGGCGGGCGACGTACTCAGCGACGGCGAAGCCGAAAGTAATCGGCTCGGCGTGCTGGCCGTGCGTGCGTCCGATCTGGAGGGTGTCCTTCTCGCGGCGGGCCAGGCCGATTAGTATGGCGATGAGTTCTTTGAGTTGGGGAATCACCACCGCGATAGCAGCGTTCTTCATCCGCCAGGCAGTAGCCGTGTCAATCACATCAAAACTGGTCAGACATAGGTGCACGAAGGGCCGGGCCGCTGGGCTGACCCGCGCGCGCAGGCAGTTGACCAGGGCGCGAATGTTGTGCTGAATGCGGGCTTCCTCCGCAGCGACCTCCTGCGGCGTGACCTCCTCGGCAGCCTGCTCGATCTCGCGGGCCACCGCCTCGCCGCACACGCCCATCTCGGCGAGGGCCCAAGCCGCGGCGGCTTCCACGCGCGCCTCCGAACGCACCCGGGCGCGTTCGGTCACGTAAGACTCTAGCAAGTTGCGCAAGGCGCGGTCCTGGCCCCAGTAGCGGAAGTCGAGCGGCGAAACGCAGTCAAACAGATCAAAGGCAAAGTCATCGCTCATCTCAACTAGCCTCCCCGGCCGGCAGGGCGACCTCGACCCACCTGGCTTTCTCCGGATAGGTCCAGGGTGGGCCTTCGAGTTGTCTCTGCCCTTCCTCGGTCTCGGCGACTGCGACCGCTTCCGACAGGTCAGGGAACTCGAAGCGGATGCCGGCGCTGTCGCAGTACAACCGCCGCGCCTGCGCGGTTTGGTGTAACTCCCACATGCCGCCGCGCATCCAAATGCTCAGCACCGGCCGGCCGCCTACGGTCAGGACGGTGGGAGTATCTGAAGGCTTGCCCCCCGTCGTCACGGGCAAGCCGCCGACGGCCAGCAAGGCGGCAACGTTCATATCGTGGCTGTTGTAGTGAGAACGCACTTGCTCCCCGATATTCCAGGCTCCGGTTACCATCTTGACCACCCACTCGCGCGAGTGCGCCGGCGGCTGTCCGTCACGGCTGAGCCAGATCAGGGCCATGCGTGGCGTGCCGCTTACTAGGCGCAGTTCACCGTCGGGGGTGCTCATCGCCTCGGCCGCCCGTCCGGCCAAAGCCCAGACTCTCTCCCCCGCCAAACTGAGCGTGCCCGCCACCGGGTCCCAGCGGATTGGCCCGGGGGCGACCTTCAGGGCCGCCAGCATTCCGCGCAGAGCCGCGCTCAGTTCGGGAAGGGAGCCGGCGCTTACATGCGCCTCCGCGCTGGCCACACGGGGCAGCAGCGCAGCCGCGGCAGGGGAGACCAGCGCATAGGCGTCGGCTTCGCGACCCTGGTGTCGCGGCAGCCAGTTCTCCATCACCGCCACGCGGGCCGCGTCGAAGACCTCGCCGGCGAGCGCGCCACGCGGGTGGTCGTAGACACTGGCTTCATCCCAGAGCACTGCGACGCGGGGGCCAGCGCCGATCAGCGCGGGGTCGCGGAAGACCTCGCCGGCCAACGCTACCAGCCCCCAGCGTGGGGGATCGTGAGACAGGTCGAAGGGGCTGAGGGTCTGGTTGTCGGAAGTAGTGTAGTAGGCAAACAGGATCATAGCGTCGAGGTCTTGCTTGGCCCCCAGGGCCGCGGCCTCCACCAGCCCCGCCGCCCGGTAGGGATTAGGCCAGCAGCAGTTCCACTCCCGGATCACCAGCGGCTTGCCGGCCACCCGCGAACCGCACAGCCGGCGGGCGGCGGTGTCCGGTCCGGGGACGGAGAGCATGTTGGAAAACTCAAACGTGAACTTGACTCCCGGGGGATAGGTCTCTTTGTAAATGGGATGGGCGTGATAGTAGTTGCCGGTGATGAAGTCCAAGGTGTCGGCCGCCGCCAGCAGCGAGGCGGGGGAATCCGGCTCGGTGACCGCAGTGAGCGGGACCTTCACGCCC
>CALFVE010000318.1 GCA_937928475.1 uncultured bacterium
GCCTCGAATGAGGGCCTTCCCGCCGGGAGCATCCGCTCCAGGTACTTCTCGCAGGCAAAGCGATCCGTCATTCCGGCCACGTAATCGCATACGCGCCTGGCGCGCTCCTTGGGGCTAGCGGGTATATCTTCGCTGATCTGCGCGAAGTCCCGGTCCGATTCCATGTAGGCCCGGAACAAAGCGACCACGATCCCCCGTGCTTTGTTTGCCTCCCGCTTCATCCACTCCGCGTGATAGACCCGCTCGACCAGGAAGTTCTTCAGCGCGTCGGTGGCCTCCCGCACCTCCTCGCTCATCGCCAAGCGGGGGGCGTCCTGGCTATGCTCGATGAGGTCTTCCACCATCCTGCCCACTCGTGCGCTGTGCCTCTCTCCCAGCACCGCGCGGATCTCTCGGGGCACTTCCTCCGGCCGCAGGAGTCCCGCCCGGAGGCTGTCGTCCAGGTCATGATTCACGTAGGCAATCCGGTCCGCCACGCGCACCACCATCGCCTCCAGGGAGGGCGGCTGCGCGTCGCGCAGGTCTTCTGCCAGGTCGGCCATGGACTTGCTGTGGGACACGATTCCCGCCCGCGTCTCATGGCTGAGGTTCAGCCCTTGGCCGCCTCGCTCCAGCAGATCCACGACGCGCAGCGAGTGTTCATCATGAGCGAACCCCGCCTGAGGATCATACTGCCGATAGATCCAGTCCAGCGCATCCTCCCCGGCGTGGCCGAAGGGCGTATGTCCCACATCGTGCCCTAGCGCGATGGCCTCGACCAGGTCCTCGTTGAGCCGGAGGGCCTTGGCCACGGTCCGTGCGATTTGGGCCACCTCCAGGGTGTGCGAGAGCCGAGTGCGGAAGTGGTCCTGGGTAGTGGCGATGAAAACCTGGGTCTTATGCGCCAGGCGACGGAAGGCTACGCACAGGTGGATAATGCGGTCGCGGTCGCGCTGGAAGGCAGTGCGCACGGCGTCGGGCGGCTCGGCGCGCGGCCGGCCCTGCGAGTCGGCGCTATGTACGGCGTAGGGGCTGAGGTATTCCCTTTCCCGCTGTTCAATCTGTTCGCGCACCGTCATGGGCAGTTCCTCGCTGCCCTTTGGCGTAGGGCAGGCTTCCAGCCTGCCCGAACTGATACGGGGGCCTCACGAGGCGCGAAGACCCGAACCTAGTCGCGGTCCGGGTTCCCTTGAGCGGGGCCAGCGCGGGAGTCGGACGGCAGCGGCCGGCCCCCGCGCCCTGTCTAGTCGTAGACCGGGGTCCCTTCTGACTGGGTGCGTTCGCGAAAGCGCTCCTCCAGGGCGCGGCTGATGGGGCCCGGCCGGCCCTCGCCGATGCGGCGGCCATCTACCATGACCACGGGCGCGATCTCCGCCGCCGTTCCCGTCAGGAAGACCTCGTCCGCGGTGTAGACAGTGAGCAGGCGGAAGGGTTCCACCCGCACCGGGATGCCCATCTCGCGGGCGATCTCCATGGCCACTCCGGCCGTGATTCCTTCCAGGCTCCCGACTGAGACGGGAGGTGTGAGGATCTCCCCGTGCTGGACGACGAAGATATTGTCCCCGGTGCATTCGGCCACGTAGCCGTCTACGCTGAGCATGATGCCCTCGGGCACCCCGGCCTGGATCGTCTCGAGTTTGGCGCAGATGTTGTTGAGGTAGTTCAGGCTCTTGATGCCGGGGTCGAGCGCCGCGGGGGCATTGCGGCGGGTGGCGCAGGTGATTACCTGGAGGCCCTGCTCATAGAACTCCCGGGGGTACAGGGAGATGGAATCGGCGATGATGAACACGGTCTGCTGGGGGCACTTGCGGGGGTCCAGCCCCAGGTCGCCGGGCCCGCGGGTAACCACTAGGCGGACGTAGGCGTCGCGCAACTGGTTGGCCCGTACGGTCTCAATGACCGCTGCTTTCATCTCAGCGGCGGTGAGCGGAATATTGAGGGCGATGGCGTGGGCGGAGTCGTAGAGGCGATGGAGGTGCTCATCGAGGCGGAAGAGTCGCCCGTTGTAAGCGCGAATGCCCTCGAAGACGCCGTCGCCATAAAGCAGGCCGTGGTCAAAGACGGAGACCTTGGCCTGCTCGGGGGGCACCAGATCGCCATTGAGGTAGATCAATTCAGGCATGAGGCTGTTCACCTTGAACGGGACGAGGGCCGGCTGTGTAACCCGCCCTCGTCATTTCGCATACTGAGTATAGCACGAGGACGGGGGCCTCGCAACCGGCGTGTCTGAGAGCCTGGGCGGGAGGCTGCCGGCGGTGGGGAAAGCGGGGGGCGCCGTCGCTGGCCTTCGTTCCGCGGGCGGCGCCCCTTCGCTTTTCCCCCGGCGGCGGAGCTAGGCCCAGGTCATGGCCCCTGGCGGCTCTTTGATGATGGTGCTTTTCAGGAAGGCGACGGCCTTCAGGAAGCCCTCATCGGCGGTCATCAGGGAGTCCTCGTGTTCGATGGAGAGCACGCCGTCGTAGCCGGTCATGCGCAGAGTGCTGATGATGTCCCGCCAGACCTCCTCGCCGTGGCCGTAGCCGACGGTGCGGAAGATCCAGGCCCGGTGGATTTCATCGCCGTAGTGCTTGGTGTCCAAGACACCGTTGACGCGGGCGACCCAGGGGTAAACCAGGCTGTCTTTGGCGTGCACGTGCTTGATGACGTCGCCCTGGGATTGCAGCCAGCGGATGGCCGAGGGGACGTCAATGCCCTGCCAGAAGAGATGGCTGGGGTCGAAGTTGGCGCAGATGCGGTCGCCGTGCTTACCGACGGCGTTGCGGAGTTTGATCAAGGTTTCCGGGTTGTAGACCAGGAAGTTGGGGTGCATCTCGAAGCAGATGAAGACGCCGGCGCGAGCGGCGAGGGCCGCCTCCTCTTTCCAGTAGGGAATGGCGACCTCGTTCCACTGGTAGTTGAGAGCGTTGAGGTGGTCTTCCGGCCAGGGGGCGACCACCCAGTTGGGGGACTTGTCTCCCGGGGCGCCGCCGGGCAGGCCGGAGAAGTTGACCACACACTCGACGCCCAGTTTCTTGGCCAAGGTCAGCGTCTCGCGCCAGACCTGGTGATGGGCCTGGGCCACCTTCTTGTCGGGGTGGAGAGGGTTGCCGTGGCAAGACAGTGCCGAGAGCACTAGCCCGCGGCTCTCGATGGCCTTGAGGACGGCTTTGCGAGCCTTGGCGTCCGCATTGAGTTGGGCCGGGTTGCAGTGATTGTTAGGCGGGTAGTTCCCGCAACCGATCTCCACCGACTCCAGACCAGCCGCGGCAAACCAGTCCAGCGCCGCCTCCAGCGGCAAATCCAACTTCGCCACCGTAAAGGCTCCGACTTTCATAGGTCAACAACCTCCTTTTGCGTATCTGGTTCCCAGGCTTGAGAGCAGGCGACCGCTGCTTGGCGCCCGCCGTGGCGGTTTCTCGTTTGGGTTGGTAGGCACAGAACGCGCCTTTCGAGAGGCGTGGTGCAGCCAGCGGTCGGACGCCAGGCGGGTCTGCCTTCCACGGGTGCAACTTTTCGCGGGGTTCGTTCCCTAAACCTTGGGCACCTTCTCCCACTTGCCGGACTCGGCGGCCAGGCTGCAGGCCTCCAGCACGGCCTGGGTCTTGGTGCCGTCCTCGAAGTTCGGCCAGGGGACCTTGTTCTCAGCCAGGGCCACCATGAGGTCGGCCACGGTGTTGATGAAGGTGTGCTCGTAGCCGAGAATGTGGGCCACGGGCCAGTAGCGCGGGCCGCCGCCGGGCAGGCCCATGAAGGGGTGGGCGTCGGCGGTGGCCTGGATGACGCGGAAGCCGGCGTTGTCGCCCTCGGCCACGTCATAGTACTCGAGTTCGTTCATGCGCTCCAGGTTGAAGCGCAGCGAGCCCTTTTCGCCGTTGATCTCGAAGACATTGTGGTTTTTGCGGCCGGCAGCGAAGCGGGTGGCCTCGAAGGTACCCAGGGCGCCGTTGGCAAAGCGGGCGAGGGCAATCACGCCGTCGTCCACATCCACGGTACCCATGGGCGCGCCCGCCTTGGCCTTGCCGCCCAAGCCGGTGTCCACGGTCTCCAACTTGGGGCGCTTTTTGATGAAGGTCTCCATGGTGCAAGCGACGCTGGAGATGTCACCGACCAGCCACAGGGCGAGGTCAATGCTGTGGGCCATGAGATCGCCCAGGGAGCCGGAGCCGGCGATCTTCTTCTGCACCCGCCACATCATGGGCACCTCGGGGCTGAGCAGCCAGTCCTGCAGATACAGGGCGCGCCAGTGGTAGATCCTGCCCAGCAGCCCCTGGTCAATCATCTGCTTGGCCAAAGAGACGGCAGGAGCGCGGCGGTAGTTGTGGCAGATCATGTGGATGACGCCGGCCTTGCGCACGGCCTTCAGGGCCGCCTTAGCGTCGGCGAGGCTAGTGGCCAGGGGCTTCTCGCAGAACACGTGCTTGCCTGCCTCGGCGGCCTTGATGATCAATTCGGCGTGTTGGTTGTTGGGGGCGGTGATGTCCACGAGGTCAATGTCGTCGCGGGCCACGAGTTCGTCAACGCTGTGGGTCACTTCCGCCCAGCCCAGGCGCTTGGCTTCCGCTTCGGTGCGGCCCTTGGTGCGTCCGCAGAGCACCTGTCTCACTGGCTGGGCGGGCAATTCCGGCCAGAAGAAGGGAATCTGGCGGTAGGCGTTGGAGTGCGCCCGACCCATGAAGTTGTAGCCGATCAGTCCCACACGGATCTCCTTCATAAAGATCAGCCTCCCTGCGTGAATCCTGACACTGTCTCTAGAGCCAGTTGCTTTCGGCAGCGGTGTTCTTCGCCCTGGCGGCAATTCCCTCCTGCCTGGGCGCAAAGAGGAACAACTTTCGTCGGCGAGGAAGTTTTCCCGCCGCGGCGGTAGGCCGCTTGACCCGGCGGGTTGGCGACGGGTGACGGAGACCGATGCCAAGTCCTTGGAGCCTGGCATGACCTCTCGACAACGCTTGCTCACTGCTCTGCGCCTGGGCACTCCCGACCGGGTTCCGGTTGCGCCCTGGGGTACCTCGCGCTTCGGCCTGGACAGCGAGGTGGGGCAGAGACTCCTGCGGGAGACGGACCTCTTTCATGAGGTAGGTGCGGGAGGCAATATCATCTTGGGGCAGGACCCGCCGGTGGCGAGCGAGGAGCACGGCAGCGGGAGCGTGACCGTTTACCGGACGCCCTCGGGTCCCTTGACGCGGGTAGTGCGGCGCACCGCCGTGACCTCGGCGACCGTCAAGTTCCCCTGCGCTTCGGCGGCGGACGTGGAGCGCATGCTGGCGATGCCCTTCGAGCCGGTTGGGTGCAACTTGGAGGGCTACTTTCGGGCCGAGGAGCAGGTGGGCGAGGAGGGCCTGACTATGATCGGGCTGGCGACCGGTCTGTGTTGGGTGGCGGATCTGCTTTCGCCGGAGGATTTCTGCCTGCTTTGGGCTGACGCACCGGAGGTGATGGAGCGGGCCGTGGAAGTGGCGACCGAACGGATCTGCGAGTGGCTACGCCGGGCTTGCCTGGCGGGGGCTCAGGCCTTCCGCATCGTGGGCCCCGAATACGCCTCGGTTGAACTGGGCCCGCGCGCTTATGAGCGGCTGGTAGTGAACATGGACTCGCGGTTGTGCGCTATCATTCACGAATTCGGCGGGATCGCCCACGTGCACAACCACGGCCCGATCACCCGCTACTACGACTTGCTCTTGCGCGTTGGGATGGACTCGCTCGACCCGCTGGAGGCGCCGCCCTGGGGGGACTGCGACATTGCCGAGGCCAAGGCGAGGATCGGGCATCGTATCTGCCTGGTCGGCAACCTGGACGACATGGAAATTCTCGGCAAGAAGCCGACGGAGGTCGTGTTGCGCATGGGCCGTGAGCTGATCGAGAAGGCCGGGCCGGGCGGCTTCATCCTGGGAGGAACCTCCTCGGGGACCTTCAACGCGCACGCGGTGGAGAACTTCATTGCGCTGCGAAGGCTGGCGGAGGAGATGGCTGGCGGGTAGGGGAGAGGGGAACTGTTCGAATAAGGCAGGGATACTTGCCTGGCCAGCGCTGCCTGTCTTTCGGAGGGGAAGAGGCAGGCTGGAAGCCTGCGCCACGCGGAAAGAACTCAGACCTGCGCTCGCCTCTTCTGCCTGGACGGGGGGCGACGGCTAGGCAGGCCTGTTACCTGCGCATACCAGTACATGGAGTGTGGGCGTCCATGCAGGCCTTTCAACCTCGCTCGCTCAAACTCGGCCTGGTGCCCATCAGCAAGTTCGTCTTCAGTCGCGAGGACGCGCTGCGCTACAAGGCGCTCATCGAGGCCAAACTGCGCGAGTTGGGCGTCGAGTTCGTAAACATTGACGGCATTACCGCGGACGGCACGCTCTTCCGTCACGAGGATCTGCCTGGGGTCATTCGGCATCTGCGCGCGGCGGAGGTAGACGCGCTCTTCTGTCCGCACTGCAACTTCGGCACCGAGGACGTAGCCGCACTGCTGGGCAAGGAAATGGGCTTGCCTTATCTCCTGTGGGGGCCGCGGGACGAGGCGCCGCTGCCCGACGGCACCCGGCTGCGGGATACGCAGTGCGGGCTGTTCGCCACGAGCCGTATCCTGGAGCAGCTGGGCGTTCCCTTCACTTACATTCCCAACTGCCGGCTAGACGATCCCCTCTTCGCCCGCGGGATGCTCGCCTTCCTGCAGGTCGCCTCGGTCGTGCGAGCCTTCCGCAAGATGCGCATCGGGCAGATCGGCCAGCGGATTGACTTTTTCTGGACGGTGATGGTCAACGAGGCCGAACTGCTGGAGCGCTTTGGTATCGAGGTGTTTCAGATCTATCTGCCGGAGGTGCTGGGCCAAATCGCGGCTCTGGTTGATTCGCCCACCGAGGCGGTGCGCGCAGAGGTCGCGGCGATGCAGAAGCGGGTGACCTTCGAAGCGATGGAGGAACGGCAGATAAGGGCGGTGGCTGCGCTGCGTCTGGTGATGGCGGAACTGATCGAGCGGCACGGCCTTTCCGCCCTGTGCATCCAATGTTTCCCGGAGTTCCAGAAGGCCTTTGGGATTTACCCCTGCCTGGCCAACAGCCTGGTGACGATGAGTCAGGCGCCGGTGGTCTGCGAAACGGACGTGCACGGCGCGATCAGCGCGGCGCTGCTGCACGCGGCGACCCACTACCAGTCGCCGCCTTTCTTCGCGGATCTCACCATTCGCCACCCGGAGCGCGACGATGTGGAGTTGCTCTGGCACTGCGGCTCTTTCCCGGTGGACCTGGCCGAGGAGGGCGCGCGGCCCCGGGTGGGCGAGCATTTCATCATGCCGGAGGCAGCGGCGGGAGTGGGGCACTGGCGGATTCGCGGGGGCGAGGTCACGATCGCGCGCTTCGCAGGTCACCGCGGTGAGTACCGGCTGGCCTTCGGCGAGGGGCGCGGCACCGAGGGGCCGGCGACGGCGGGGACCTACCTGTGGCTGGAGGTGGACAACTGGCTGGCCTGGGAGCGCAAGTTCATCCGGGGGCCGTACATTCACCACGTCGCCGGCGTCCACGGGAGCCTCTCGCCGGTGCTGTGGGAGGCCTGCCGCTATCTGCCAGGCGTGCTGCCGGACCCGGTAGGGCAATCGGCCGCTTCCGTCGAAGACTTCTGGTGGCGCTAGCCCTAGCGCACGTCCAAATCACGACTGACCACTTGCGACTTGCTTGCCATCGGAGGTACAGACCATGGAGCTTTTCGAGGCTATTGCTCAACGCGCTTCGGTGCGGCAACTGGAGGCCGTGGACGTTCCTGAGGAGGACCTAAAGCGCATCCTCGATGCCGGACGCCGGGCGCCTTCGGGGATGAATCGGCAGCCCTTCGAGTTCGTTGTTATCCGCAAGCGCGAGACGCTACAGGCGCTGGCCTCGGCGCAGGGCTGTATCGGCGATGTGTCCTGCGCCATCGCGGTCGTCGCCGACCCCGAGCGGTCGCGCTTTTGGCTGGAGGACATCGCGGCGGCGGCGGAAAACATGCTGCTGGCGATCACCGCCCTGGGCTACGCCAGCGTGTGGATCGAGGGGACGCTGCTACGGGACGAGGAGACGCACAAGCGCACGCTGGGCGTGCCGGAGAATCTGCGCCTGATGATCATCCTCCCCATCGGCAAGGCCGCGGCCCGGGTCACGCAGGCTGCCAAGCGGGCCCTGGAGGAGATGGTGTACTGGGAGCGGTGGGGAGAGAGGCGGGGGTAATGGTGAGCACCATCGGCGGGTAGCCGTTTCTTTCTGGCCAGCCCGCGAGCCGCCTGATAGGGTCCAGGTATAGCATGCGTTTGGGGCTAGGCCTACAGCCGCGCTTCTGAGGCTTTTGCCGGGATGTGGGGAGGCCAGTTCCGGCCCGGGCTTTGCGGCGTCTGGTGCAGCTGGGAGCCAGGGTTTGTCGCCCCAGCCCAGTTGCTTTTTCACGAAGGTATCCTACACCCGGCGGCGAATCGCGCCGCCGTCGCTTTCTTACCTTGGAGGAGAATGATTCGCCATGACCGCTGCTGACCGTCTGCTCGCCGCGCTCTCTGCCGCGCAGGCTTCGCTCACCCGTCCGCTCCTTCGGTTCCAGGAGGAGGTCAAGTTCGCCGTCGGCTTGATCGAGGCGCACCCCGATCGGGCCGTCGCATGGCAGCCGCTGCTCGACCAGGCGGTGAGCCGGGTGGTAGAGGGGATAAGCGCCGGCGCCGGGGACACCGAGGCGCTGGTGGCGGAGGCCGAAGCCCTACTTGCTCCTCTGTGCGCGGCCGCCAAGGAGTACACGCTCTTTTGCGTGGGGCACGCTCACATTGACATGAACTGGATGTGGACATGGCCGGAGACGGTGGCGGTCAGTTACGACACCTTCCGCACGATGAACCAACTGATGGAGGAGTTTCCTGAGTTCTGCTTCTCCCAGAGCCAGGCCTCGGTCTACCGGGCCATGCAGGAGTATGCGCCCGAGGTCTTTGCTATGATCCAACGCCGCGTGGCCGAGGGGCGGTGGGAGGTTACCGCCAGCGAGTGGGTGGAGGGCGACAAGAACCTGGCTTCGGGCGAGAGCCTTTGCCGGCACCTATTGTACACGCGCCGCTGGTTCCGCGAGAATCTGGGCCTGCCGCCGGAAGCCGTGAAGATTGACTGGGCCTGCGACACTTTCGGGCACTGCTGGACCCTGCCGGGTATTCTCGCGCGCGGCGGGGTCAGCCGCTACTACCACCATCGCTCGAGTGGGCCGCGCCTGCAGGCGGCTGCCGCGGGGGAAATGGCGCGCCTGTACTGGTGGCAGGGCCCGGACGGCAGCCGGGTGCTGGCCTTTGATGATTCCCCTTACGGCTACAACAACGAGATCAATCCGGGCATGGTGGCGGGGCTTTTCGACTGGGAGCGCAACACGGGTCTTAAGGAAATGCTTTGGGTCTACGGGGTGGGCAATCACGGCGGTGGCCCCACGCGGCGGCACCTACGGGCCGCCGAGGAGATGCAGAGGTGGCCGCTGTGGCCGACGATCAAACTGACCACCACGGACGATTTCTTCAACACTGTCGAAGGTAAGCCCCAGGCCGCGAATCTGCCCGTCTTCAACGGCGAACTGAACTTTGTGTTCGAGGGCTGCTACTCCTCGCAGAGCCGTATCAAATTCGCCAACCGGCAGGGGGAGAACGCCCTCGTGGAGGCGGAGGCCCTGGCGGTGCTGGCCCGAGGTCTGGTCGAGATGGACTATCCGGGGCAGGCCCTCACTGAGTCGTGGCAGCGGGCCTTGTTTCTCCAGTTCCACGACATTCTGCCCGGTTCGGCCTCGCACCAGACCTACGAACACGCACAGGGGCTTTTCCAGGAGACCTTGGCCAATACGGGGATGATCAAGGCGCGCGCCTTGCAGGCCATCGCCGCGCGCGTGGACACCTCCGCATTCGCCGCGGGGGGGGCGGACGTCTCGCTCTCGTCGGACCTGGGCCTGGGCGCCGGCGCCGGGGAGGGAGCGATGTGGGGCGGGGTCTCTACGTGGAGCGCCGGGCCTGTCGGCGCGGAGCCTTTCGTGGTTTGTAACCCGGCGCCGTTTTGGCGGGATGAATTGATCCGCGTCAAGATTTGGAACCGCGAACTGCCGGACAGCCTGATCGTTCGGGACAGCGCCGGTCGGGCGGCCGCCGGGCAGGTAGTGGAGCGTGGCCATTACTGGGGGCACCGGTTCACCACGGTGGCGTTCTTGGCGAAGGGGCTGCCTGCTTTGGGGTATCGGGCGTACGCTGTCGAGCCGGCGGAGGGCGGGGGCTCCGCGACCCCGAGGAACCAGGCCGTGGGCTGCTACTTTCGGGAAGTCGGGCGGCCGGTGTACGGCCTGAGTTATGTCAAACCGCAGTACCTGGGGCCGGTCGTGCTGGGCAACGAGCACCTGGAGGTCAACGTCTCCGGACAAGCCGGCGGCATCATCAGCCTGGTGGACAAGCAGTCAGGGCAAGAACTGGTTGCGGAGGGAGCGGTGCTGGGCGCCCTGGATCGCGAGCAGGAGGCCCCGCACGGCATGACCGCATGGCAACTGGGTGCAATCACCGACCGCTGGGAGGTTCTGCGCGGATCAGTGGTGGAACTTGTCGAGAACGGCCCGAACGTGGTCGCGGTCCGGCTCAGCGCACAGGATGGCGAGTCCACCTACGCCTTGACCATCCGCCTGGCCCGAGGAAGTCGCTGGGTGGAGTTTGACCTAGACGTCAACTGGCTGGAGCGCGGGGACCCAGAGACCGGGGTGCCCGTGCTGCGCGCCTCGTTTCCCCTGAACTTGCGCGCGGGGCGTGCGCGCTTCGAGATTCCCTGCGGCTGGATCGAGCGCCCTGCCGACGGGGAGGAGGTCCCCGCGCTCAACTGGGCTGATCTTAACGGCGAGAGCCGGGCTCGGGCGGGCCTGCGCTTGGGGGCGCGGTTGCTCAATGATAGCAAGTACGGCCACCGGGCCTCCGAGAACACGCTGCGGCTCACTCTTCTCCGCTCCAGCTACGACCCGGATCCTTTGCCGGAACTAGGTCAGCATCGCATCCGCTACGTCCTGGCGCCCTATGTCGGCGAGTTCGATCCGGTCGCGGCGGTTCGGGCCGGGTATTGCTTAAACCACCCCTGTTTTGCGGTGGGCGCCACGGCGCATCCGGGCGACTTACCGCCGGAGTTTGCCGGGCTGGAGGTTTTCCCGCCCAACGTGATGATTTCGGGGCTGAAGAAGGCGGAGGACTCCGACGCGCTGATCGTGCGGCTCTACGAATTGAGCGGTCGCAAGACGGAGGCGCGGGTGCGGCTCTCGCGGGCGCTGGCGGCGCCCGACGCGCCGGCAGTGGAGACGGACCTGCTGGAGCGGCCGCTAGCGCAGTCCACCGCCCGCATGGAGGGAGAGGTGCTGGCCGTCACCGTTCCGGCCTTCGGGATCGCCACGGTCAAGGTAGGGTGAGGCGCTGGGGCGCAGATTACGTGGGGCGGGCCAGCCGGACTGCCTCCTCGAAGACCGCGAGGGTGCGCTCTACGACCTGGTCGGCTGCATAATGCCGGGCGATGGCCTGAGCGCCTTGCTGGCCGAGGCGGTCGGCCTGCTCGGGGTTATCCTGAAGCCGGGCGAGGGCCTCCGCTAGGGCCGAGGGGTTTTCGGGCTCGACCATCAGCCCGCCGCCGGTGAGTCCCATCATCTCAGGGAATACGCCCCGCCGCGGCACCACCACCGGCACGCCGCTGGCCATCGCTTCCATCGCCACCAAGCCTCGGGCCTCGGGGAAGCGGCTGGGCTGGCAGAGTACGCTGAGACTTCTCAGGAATTGCCGCTTTCTCTCGAAGTCTACTTCTCCGAGGTACTCTTTTTGCGCGACCAGGCCGGCGGCGCGAATCCGGGCGCGCACCGCGCGCCAGTAGGCCTTGTCGAGTACCTTGCCGGCGACGCGCAGGCGGACCGCACGATTTTGCTCGCGAACTAGTCGGATCCAGGCCTCGACCAGCAGGTCCAAGCCCTTGCCGGGGGTGATGACTCCCAGGTAGCCCACGGTGAAGGGCTCGCGCACCCGGGCCGACTGGTGACGGTAGCGCTCCACCTCCAGCGCGGTGGGAACCACGCGGATCCGCTCTGGGGCCACCCCCAGATACGCTGCCATCTTCTCGGCGTGGGCTGCATAGGGGGAAATGAAGAGGTCCACCGCGGCGCTGTGCCGGCGGAGCAGCGCCTGGCCCTGCGAGCGGTAGGGCTCGGGCATCTGTCCCAGGAAGTCCTCCTCGCCTTGCAGACCGCAGACCACCGCTGCTCCTAGTTCCCGCTTCACTTCCGGCGCCACTGCCGACAGCAGCGAGTTGGTGATTACCACCAGGTCGGGCTTAGGCTCGCGACTGAGGAAGTCGAGCAAGCGGCGCAGTTCCTGTCTCTGCTTGCCCTCGCTTCCGGAGAGCACCGAAACGGTCATCGGCCCCAGGTCGGCGGCGCGGGTGCTGACGGCGAAGCGGGAGGCGAAGTTGAGCAGGGCCGGACGGTCCAGCAGGCGTCGCAGCAACAGCGGCGCCTGGCCGAAGAGCGGTGCCTGCTGCTGGAGGTAGACGTTGATCCCACCCAGGAAGACGTCGGTCAGCGGCAGTGGTTCGCGGCCCTCGATCTTCACCGGGGTGTACAGGGGTGTGGCGTGCACGTCATGGCCGCGCTTGAGTAGGCCCCGGATGACGGTGAGGTCCCGGGAGCAGGCGCCGCAGTACATTCCGGCCGTGCCCGCGGTCAGATAGGCGATGCGCATGGTTGGGTCTCGGAACAATTCGGCGAAGGGCGCCCCGGCGCAGATCAGCCGACCTCATGCCCCCGCGCTCTCTGGTGTGCCGCCGAAAGCAAACCTGGGCGCGGGGAGCGCCTCGCCGCAGGGAGCCGTCCCCAGGTCAGGGCTGGTCGGGCGGTTCGCCGGTCCCTTTGACGCTCATCGCCACTTTTTCGCCTCGCTGGACAAACTCCCTCCTCTGCGGCTATCATCTGCCCGGACCGTGCTCATTCCCCGCTGCTCGGACAGGAGGAACTGCCATGCGTCCTCTCACCCTGGCCTTGATGCTTGCTTTCCTGTTGTCGGCTGCCGCGGCAGTCGCGGCTGACGGGTCTGCGACGCTCGCCGGTGTGCCGGTGCTCACCGGGGCCCCGGCTACTTCCAGCGAGTTCATCCGGCTAATGAGCCAGCACCCTTCGATGGCCGGCTTTGCCCGCGACGGCGAAGTGATTACCGGCGGGGTGCAAGTGATAGCGCTGGGGGAGAAACTGCCCCTGGGCCCGGCGCCGCATACGCCCTGGGCGAAGCCCCTGGCCGGTGGCCCCCTGCGGGTGATTATGATCAGCACCACCGCCAATAACTTCGACATGGCGGAGGTGGAGCGCCGCCTGGACTGCCAGGTGCTGCACATTCACCTGCCCGATCAGTACTACGCGGCCCGGCAGCATCCGGCGGCGGTCCAGGGGTACTTCTCCGAGCGCGCGCTGGAGACGCTCCGCAAGGACGCCGACGTCATCCTGGCCGATCCGGTGGTGCGGGTGCTCAGTCCGGAAGTTGCCGAGGCGATCCTGCGCAAGGTGCAGGGAGGCTGCGGCCTGGTCTGGCTGCCGGTGGCCCGTTGGGGCGGGGGAGGGCAGTTCGGCTACTGGCCGACGGCCCCGGAGATGGCTCCCGCCTGGCAGGAACTGGCGGCGGCTATCATCAAGTCGGCGGAAGGGGGCAGCGGCAAGCATAGTTACCTGGACCAGCACCAGGTGACTTCGGCGGAAGGCTTCTTTGACGGGATTCCCTGGGAACTGCTCCCTGCGCACTACTTGGTGCCGATGGAGCCCACGCCCGAAGCGACAGTGCTCGCTCAAGATGGCAACGTGCCGCTGGCCATCGGCGGCCCGGTCGGTCAGGGCCGCGCGGTGGCGCTCACCTGGGGCTCTTACATGGGTTGTTTCCCGCTCCAGGAGGACAACAAGCCGCCGAAGATCAGTCAGTACCAGGAGTACTACGCGTCCGCGATCATTCGGGCTTTGCTCTGGGCGGCCCAGCGTCCCTGCCCAGTGACCTTTACGGGCACGGTTCCGCGCGTCGCGGCGGGCGCTCCCGTGAATCTGCGCCTGAGTCTGCGCGGAGTAGCAGCGGGCGAGGCCAAGGCGGAACTGCGGCTGCGCGACTTGCTCTGCCGCGAGGTCTGGAAGGGCACGGTGCCGGGCAAGGCTGAGCTGGAGGTCAAACTGCCGGCGCTAGCGGCAGGGCAGTATCTGTTGGACGCCATCGCGCGCGACGGCAAAGGCGCCAGCCTGGGTTGGGGCACCTTCGTGGTGACCGCGGAAGCGCAGGGGCTGCTCGGGGTGAGCCTGGATCGCGAGGCCTACGATCCCGGTCAGCCTGTGCGCATCGTCGCGCAGGTTGGCGAGGTTCCTGAGGGCGAGTACACTGCGACGCTCCAGGTGTGGGACTCCCTCGACCGGCTGCTCATGGAAAACACCAAGCCGCTGCCGGCGGGCAAGGCCGAGTGGACTTTTCCTAACCGCGATCCGCTCTGCGTTCTGCACTACGCGGAGGTCATGGTCAAGCGCAACGATGCGCCCTATCTCGCCTCGCGGGTGGATGTGTTTGTGCCGCGGTACGACTTTCCTGACTTCCGCAACTGCCTGTGGGGGGCTTGGCTGCCGCCCTACGCCACCGCGCGGATTGACCGGCGACTGCGGGAGGGGATGGGCTTCGACATCATGCTCTGCGGCGGCTACGGCGGGACCCACACAGTGGGGAACTACCAGCATCTGGTCAGCGGCTGCATACCCTTCTATACCAACACCGCCTACCTGAGTTCTCAGGCGGTAGAGACCAACCCGGGGAAGACGAAGGAAGACACCCTCAAGATGCTGGAGGGGTCGCTGCCCGAGTTCAAGCAGTTCGGCGGCGCGGTGATTTTCTTCCAGGACGAGCGCCACGGGATGAGCGACGCGGGCACGGTGACGCCGGAGGCCGTGGCCGCCTTCCGCGCCTGGCTGCGCGGCCGCTACCCCAGCATCCAGGCGCTGAACGCCGCCTGGGGTCGGGACTACGCGGACTTCGACGAGGTTATGCCGCTGCTGACCAAGGAGTTCGACCCCCGGCAGGAGCAGAGCCTGGCCCCCTGGCTGGAATGGCGACTGTGGGTGATGGACGCGGTCGTGGACATTGACCGCACGAGCGTCAAGCGCATCCACGAGTATCTGGGGCGAGAGGTCTGGACCGGTCTGGAGGGCATCTTCGGTTTGGCCGAGCACAATATTCCGTATGGGGGACTGGATCTCGCCGCGCAGGCCGAGGACTGCTTCAATGCCGCGGCTCCGTATGGCGAGAACCTGATGAATGCTTGCCAGTCGTTCTACCCCGGGCCTTCGTTTGCCTGGGGCGGATACTCCATGACCTACGCCGGTTACCAGCGGTACGTCTGGGCGAGGGCGCTGCAGGGAGACTGGAGCCTGGGCTGGTTTACGGGCAGGACCTACTATACCCCCTACGACAACTTTCTGCCCCAGGCCCGCTGGGTGGCGGATCTGACCAAGCCCCTGCGCGAGGGCGTGGGCAAGCTGCTGGTCGAGAACCGCCCGATTGTGCGGGAGCCGATTGCCTTCCTGTACAGTCAGCCGAGCCTGTACTCGATGGCGATTCTGGGCAAGACGGTGGATCCCACGAATCAGCACCTGTTTGTGCGCCCGGCCGACTGGGCGCGGGACAGTCTGCAGCGCATGATCACCGATTCCGGGTTGCAATACAGTTACATTTCCGAGAAGCAACTCCAGCGAGGGCAGGCCCAGGGGCTCAAGGTGCTGATTCTGAGTTCGTGTGTCGCGCTGGAGCCGGAGACCTGCCGGGCGTTGGAGAAGTTCGTGAGCGAGGGGGGTATCGTGGTGGCTGACCTCTGCCCTGGGGTCTGGGATCACCACGGCGCTTACCACAGCCCGGGCCAACTCGACGCGCTCTTCGGGGTGACCCGCGCCGAGCGCTTCACTTTCGACACCATGCCACTGGACTGGGGTGTGGGGGTCTTCGAGGCGGAGCCGGACTTCAACATCGTGGGGGACTGGCTCATTGGGCAGTACTACGAGAAAACTCTGCAGGTGACCGACGGTCACGCCCTGGGCAAGCACATCTTCGGGCCAGTTCAGCCTCCGGCTTTCGTGTTCAAGCGCACCGGGAAGGGCGTCACTATCCTGATGAACTATCTGGAGACTGAGTACCGCCGAGTGCCGGAGCATTGGCAACAGATGTTCGCCACGGCGCTCTTCAAACTGGCGGGGATCTCCGCGCCAGTCATCCTGCGCGATCTCGCGCGGGAGCGGGACCCGATCACGAAGGGGCTCAAGGTCACGCGTTGGCAAGACGGGGAGGCGCAGTACGTGGGGATACTGCTCGACGAGGGGAAGAACACGGAGATTGAACTCACCTCCGGCGGCTATCTGTACGAACTCGCCCAGGGCCTAGGCTATCTGGGCCAAGGGACCAAGGCGGCGCTGGACCTACGCGACAAGCCGTATGCGCTGCTGGCGGTGATGCCTTACAAGATTGAGGGCGTCAGCCTACGCGCCGGGGAGGCACGCCTGGGGCAGGACCTGCCGCTTGAGTTCTCGGTGAAGATTGGGGGCGGGCCGCCGGTGAAGCACGTGGTGCACCTCGATGTGTACAGGCCGGACGGCGGCTACTACTACTCGCTGAGCCGCAACTTTGTCTTCAAGGGCGGGCAGTGGCGAGGAGCCCTACCCCTGGCGCTCAACGATGCGCCGGGGCGCTGGACGATCAAGGCCCGCGAGGTGGTCTCTGGGCTGAGCGCGGAGGTAAGAGTGGAGGTGCGGAAGTGAGCCTCCATCCCGGCGGATTCGGGGCTGGAGTCAGCGGGGCCGCGGGAATGCGGGGCTGGGGGGCGGGCTTGCTCCTGTCTCTACTGCTGGCGGCAACCGCCCTTGCTGAAGACCTGCCCCTCGGCCGGGGCTGGTATCTGGGTCCGGAGGGGCGTCCGGTCACCGTCGAGTGGCAAACGAAGAACCTTCAGGCGACGCCTGCCGATGAGTACTTGCGCTTGGAGGTGGCGGCGAAGGAGCGAGGCGAGGCAACGAGCGAGGCGCTGGCGCTCCAACCGCTGCGCCTCTACACAGTCTACCTCACCTGTCGCCGGGGGCCGGGCCTGGGGCTGTCGGCCAGCGTCAACTTCGTTAACGCCGAGAACCAGCGTGTCTCCCGCGGCCTGGTCTGGCAATTGCCGGAGGCGCCTCGGCCCAACTGGTGGCCGCTGGCGCCGTACAAGACGGAGTACGCGCAGCGCTTCTGCCTGCCTCCGGGCGCGCACGAGGTCAGCCTTCAGTTCGTGCTCACGGGCCATCCGGACGCGGGCTATAATTACTTTGACCTCTATGACCTGCGGATCGAGCGCGGGGCTGAGGTGCCCTACGGGGCGAAATTGGGTCCCAATCTGCTCGCCGCCGGTGACATGGAAGCGGCCAACGAAGAGGGCGTGCCCCTGGGCTGGAGCTACTGGGGAGCGCCGGCCAAGTCAGAGGTGATCGCTGCTGACGCCGAGGGCCGGACGGCCCACGGGGGGCGGCGCTTTCTCGCGGTCAGGCCCGGCAAGAGCTGCACCCTAGCGAGCAGTATGATTCCCATCGAGGAGGGCCGGGCCTACCGGCTGTCTTTCTGGGCGCGGGGCCAGGCCAGCCTCAGCGTGGGTGTGCAAAGCCTGGACCTCGACACCTGGCAGGGCCTGCGGGTCGGTGACGCTCAGGCGCAGTCGCTGCGCGTGGAGGCCGCCGACTGGACGCAGTATGAACTTACCTGGTTCGCCGAAGCGCTGAGGGTTCGCTATGCTCAGCCTTACCTGGGCATCACCCCACAGACTGAGGTCCATTTGGACGACATTGCCCTGCAGGAGATCAGACCCTAGGGTGCCTCACGTGTCGCTCGTACAGAAGGTACGGCCGAGGGGCGAGGCGCCCGTCGGACCGGGGTTGCCGAGCCGCTTCTAGAACCCGTGCTTCGCCAGCGCCTCGTTGATGGCTGCGATTTCGCCTTCCGTGAGACGCACGTCTCCGGCTGCTGCGTTTTCCAGAGCCTGGTCGGGATTGCGGGCGCCCACCAGGGCGTGGGTCAGGCCGGGCTGGGCAATGGTCCAGGCGATGGTCAACTGGGCCAGGGTGAGGCCGTGGCCGTCGGCAATCGGCTGGACCTCGGCGAGGAAGGCGGCGACCCTGGCGCGGTGCTCGGGGGTGAACCAGGGATGATTGCGCCGCAGGTCCCCCTCGGGGAACTCGCGGTCGGGTCCTACCTTGCCAGTGAGCAGGCCCTGCGCGAGCGGCGAATAGGCGAGCACCGCGAGGCCGTGCTCCCGGCAGTAGGGGAGGTTGGTGGCTTCGAGGTCGCGGCGCAACATGCTGTAAGGCTCTTGGTCGCTGACGATCTCCCCGTGGCGGCGGTATTCCTGCATCTGCGCGACGGTGGCGTTGCTGACTCCGATAGCCCGGATCTTGCCCTGAGCCTGTAAGTCGAGCAGGGCCTCCATGGTGTCGGCGATGGGGGTCGTCTCGTCCTGCCAGTGGGTCTGGAGGAGGTCTATGTAGTCGGTCTGGAGCCGGCGCAGGCTCTGCTCCACTTCGTAGCGAATGGAGTCCGGGCCCAGGTACTTGTAGACCTTCGTCCCCATCGTCTCGAACCAGAAGATGCCGGCCTCCTGGTGCCATTCCAGCCCGCACTTGGTGGCGATGATGGCCTGCTCGCGCCGGCCGGCAAGGGCCTTGCCTACGATCTCCTCGGAGCGGCCCAGGCCGTAGGCCGGAGCGGTGTCAATGAAGTTCATGCCGGCGTCGAGGCCGGCGCGGATGGCGGCGATGGCCTGCTCCTCGTCGGTTCCACCCCATTGGGCGCCGCCGATGGCCCAGGCGCCCAGCGCCACCACTGAGGCTTGAAGGCCGGATGATCCTAGCGGACGGTACTGCATGTCTCTGTCCTCCCTAGCTGTGCTTGATGAGTGTGGATTCTGTCCGTGCTCGCGGGAGAGGGACTTGGGTAGCGTCCCTCACTCGCTCTTGGTCTCTGTCTCCCCTACGCAGTCTCCGGGCTTTTCCTGTGCTTCCGTTTGGCTTCCTGTGCGCTTCTGTCGTGCTCCCGTTGTGCTTCCTCGGGGCGTGCCTTCAGCAATTCCGCACCAACCACCGGAGAAACTCCTCGATCTCTTTCTCCGTTTGTAGTCCGGAGACATTGTATATGACTAGGTTGGGTCTGAGTTCCTTGTGCAGGGTCTTGAGCGCGTCGGCGGGGCCGTAGGCATAGACGCTCTTGCCCGCCGCCTGCACGCGCTTTAGCAGGTCAACCCAGGTGTACATCGGGCGGCCTTCCGCTTCCTGCCCGGAGCCGGGTACCCACTGGATGCCGTGCAAGTCCGGCAGACTGAGCAAGGAGGGAACGTGGGGGAGAGCGTCGGGGCCGTCCAGATGGTAGATGCTGTGGTCGAGGAAGGCGGTCTCGGCCTCCAGGCAGGGCATGACCCAGCGGTCGAACATGCGAGGCGGCATCAATGCGGCAAAGTCGCACTGCACGCAGCCGCCTTTGCCCGGCCCTACCGCCCCCAACCAGGAGGTCGTCCAACCTACCCGGCCCATTTGCGCCGCCTCGTACACCGCGTTGTAGACCGGCGCATAAAGGTC
>CALFVE010000319.1 GCA_937928475.1 uncultured bacterium
GTGGAAGAAGCGCCGGTGGTCTGCCAAGGCGAGCAGGAGCGGAATCCCGAGGCCCACCGCGTAGGCAAAGGGCGAGTAGGAGAGCATCAGGTTGGACTCCTGCCAGGCCCGGCCCATGGGGCTGCGCAGGAGCATAACCTCGACCAGCGCTGTCACCAGCAGGCCCGGAAGCAGCACCACCAGCAGCGCCCGAGGCAGGTGGCGCTCGCCCTGGCCCGTGCGGTAGGTCATGACCAGGTGCACAATTAGGACGGCTGCGAGGGTGAGCACATCATAGACATGGAAGCCGGCCAGAACCGCTAGGAGCAGTCCCCCGGCCAGGGCGTAGGCGGCCCAGCGCTGGGGTCGGTGGTATGCCGCTAGCGTGAAGTACAGGACGCCGGCCATCGCCGCCAGGGCGGCCGTGAAGTGGGTGAGCAGAGCCATGGAGGGCCAGGCCAAAAGTTCCGGCGCGGCAAAGGCGGCCGTGCCCACAGGCACGCCGTCGGTTGGGCGCACATTGAGGGCGAAGAAGACCCAGGCCAGACCGTCGCCGGTCGCAATGAGCAGCAGCGCGGCGCGCCGTTGCGCTCCGTCGGAGAGCAGCGCGCCTAGCAGGGCGTAGACAGCGATGAGAAGCAGGAGGCTAAAGACCACGCGGGCCGCGTGGTAGACGGTGAGGGTGCTCAGCCCCAGCCGCGAGACTTGGCCCAGCGCAAGCCACAGGAGGTTGGTGTAAAACGGCTCATGCGGCTCGGTGGTCATCAGGTTGCGCCAGAGGAAGTGGCCTGCGGCGGCCTGGCGCATCCACATCAAATAACTGTTCTGGTCGCTGGTGGCAAAGAGTAGCCCGCCGAACTGATATCCGGGCGGAGTCGCGCGCGCTTGCCGGTAGTAGGGGAGGTTAGTGGTGACCAGGACCACCAACCAGAGGCAGACGACAAACGCGATGTCAGCGCGAGGAGTCTTCACTTTGCCTTGGGTACGTTACGGCGGGCCGGCTTGAGACCGGGCTGCGCCCGACCTTCAGCCGGCGGCCCCTCCGGGGGAACTCGTCGCCTGCGCCTATTCCGCCTGGGCCAGGCCCACTCCTCTTGGCCGCGACCCGCGCGGAGTGTATCATAGCAGGCAACATGTGGAATGAGCGTCGGCTCACCCTCGGCGAGCAGGAAAGCGCAACCGAGACCCTCACCGGCCACTTGACGCGGGTAGTCTACCACAACCCCGACACTGGCTGGGGGGTCTTGACGCTGGACTGCGGCGACGGCATGAGTGTCACCGCCGCCGGCCTGGTCGCGACGCCCACGACGGGGGAGCATCTGCGCCTGTTCGGCCGCTGGGAGACTCACCCCCGCTTCGGCCGGCAGTTCCGCTTCGAGCGCTACGAACTACTCCGCCCTAGCACACCGGAGGCTATCATCAAGTACCTCTCCGGCGGGATGATCAAGGGCGTCGGGCCGGTCCTGGCCAGCCAGATCGTACAGCGCTTTGGCGCGCGGACGCTGGAGGTCCTGGACGAGCACCCGGAACGCCTCACTGAGGTTCCCGGCATCGGCCCCACCCGCGCCAAGGCGCTCTGCGAGGCCTGGCAGCAGCACGAGCAGCAACGGAATGTCCTACTCTTCCTCTATCAGCAGGGGCTGGGGGCGGCGCTCAGCCAGAGAATCATCGAGCGCTACGGCTCGCGGGCTGTCGAGGTCGTCGAGCGCGAGCCGTACCGCCTGGCCCTAGAGATCTCAGGAATCGGCTTCCTCATCGCCGATCGCATCGCCCAGGGCCTGGGCGTAGCGCCGGATGACCCCCTGCGCCTGCAGGCGGCCCTGCTGCACTGTCTGGAGCGGGCGGTGGGCGAAGGGCACTACTACCTGCCGCTATTCTCCCTGCTCTCGCAGGCCCAGTCCCTCACCGGCCAGGAGCAGGAGAGCCTGCGCTATGCCCTGGACCTTCTGGCCACCGAGGGGCGGGTCACCCTGGTCGAGCACCCGGCGGGGGGGCTGGCGGTCTACGAGACGCGCCGGCAGCAGGAGGAAGAAGAGGTGGCCGAGCGCTTACTGCGCCTGTTGGGCGCGGAGCCGCGCGGCCTGCCGCCTGTGGACGATCTCGACCGCTGGTTGCGGCATCAGGAAGACTTCACCGGCCTCGAACTCACCGCCGAACAGCGCGAGGCGGTGCTGCTGGCGCTGCGACATCCCCTCTGTGTGATCACTGGCGGACCCGGCACCGGCAAGACCACCGTGGTGCGCTTCCTCGCTCATCTGGCTCGGCAGAGCGGCAAGCGCCTGGCGCTGGCCGCGCCTACCGGCCGGGCCGCGCAGCGCCTGGAGCAACTTGCCGGCTGTCCTGCCTCTACCATCCACCGTCTGCTGGTCTACGACCCCTTCCGCCATGGCTTCCGCCACGGTCTGGGCAACCCGCTGCCCGTGGACGGGGTGATTATTGACGAGGCCAGCATGCTGGAGGTGCCCCTGGCCAACTGTCTGTTGCGCGCTCTGCCCGAGGGAGCTAGTCTCCTGCTGGTGGGTGACGCCGACCAGCTGCCCAGCGTCGGTCCGGGGCAATTCCTGGAAGACCTGGTGCGCAGCGGCGAGGTCCCCGTGGCGCGGCTCAACGAGATTCACCGGCAGGCGGCGGGCAGCCTGATTGTGCAGAATGCCCATCGCATCAACCGAGGGGAGCCGCCTCACTTTCCCACTCCCCAGACCTGGACCTCCGAAGATGACTGCGTCTTCATTGAGCGCTCCGACCCGCAGGAGGCGGCGGAGCGGGTGGTGCAGTTGGTAACCAACGGGCTGACTCGCATGGGCTTCCCGCCGGAGGAAGTTCAGGTGATCACCTCGCTGCACCGCGGGCCGATCGGGGTCCAGGAACTCAACCGGCGGCTGCAAGCCGCGCTCAACCCGCCCGGCAGCCGGCCCGAGGTCATGCGCGGCGAGACCTGCTTTCGGCTGGGGGACCGGGTGCTCCAAACCGTCAACGACTACGACCGCATGGTCTTCAATGGCGACATCGGAAAGATCGTGGCGGTGGATCCCGAAACCGGGGCCTTGGCGGTTGCCTTCGAGCAGAATCGCGTGAACTACCTGCGCAGTGACCTCGAGCAACTGGAATTGGCCTATGCCCTGACCGTCCACAAGTCCCAGGGGAGCGAATACCCGGCGGTGGTGCTGGTACTGCACAGCAGCCACTACATCATGCTGCACCGCAACCTACTGTACACGGGCGTGACCCGGGCCAAGCGTATGCTGTGTGTAGTCGGCGACCGCAAAGGCCTGTACAAGGCCCTAGGCAGCACCCGCCTGGCTGAGCGCTATACGCTGCTGGCCGAGCGGCTGCAGTGCGGCCCTCGACTTCCCTTGGCGGCCCGAGCGGACTATGACTGACCGCCTACCCTCCCTCTCTGTTTTCTTTCCCTGCCACAACGAAGTGGACAATCTCGCACGGCTGGTCGAGCAGGCCCGGAAAGTGCTCCCCCAGGTCGCGAAGCAGTGGGAGGTCATCATCGTAGACGACGGCAGCAGCGACGGTACCGGGCCCCTGGCCGATCAGTTGGCGGCGACCTACCCGGAAGTCCGCGTGGTACACCACCCTCAAAATCGTGGCTACGGGGCCGCGCTACAGTCCGGTTTTGCCGCGGCGCAGCACGAATATGTTTTCTTCACCGACGGCGACGGGCAGTTCGACCTGGGGGAGATCGCCCTCCTGCTCCCCTGGCGGAGACAGGCCGACCTGGTGCTCGGCTATCGTCTGCGCCGCGCGGATCCTCTGCATCGCCGGCTGTACGCCCTGCTATACAAACTGCTCATCCGCGTGGTGTTGGGCCTGCGGGTCCGAGATCTGGACTGCGCCTTCAAACTTCTGCCCCGCCGCGTCCTGGCCGCCCTGTCTCTCCACAGCAACGGCGCTCTGATCAGCGCCGAACTCCTCTTCAAGGCCAAACGCGCCGGCTTCACTTGGGTGGAGGTCGGCGTCCACCACTATCCGCGCACCGCCGGCGTCCAGTCCGGCGGTTCTCCCCGGGTCATCCTGCGCATGTTCCGCGAGTTGTGGCGCTTGCGCCGCGGCCGAATCTGAGGCGGGGCGACTTCGCGCAGCCAAGGCCGGTGCCGGCTGATCCCGCCGGCCCCCTACTGGCCTCAAGTTCCTTGCCGAACAACCGAACTAACTAGTGGCTCCCGGCGTCTTCAAGAGCAGTCGCGGAGTCTTCCGGTTATCGCGAGGACCCAGGGAGGAGCACGGCCGAGTGGAACACTTGGAAACCCCCATCTGGCTGGCGGAGATTCGCGACTATTGGGCCCGGCTCACCGGAACCCTGGTCGAGGAAGCCGGGCGCCCCGACGATAGCCACGACGCCGTAGATCGCTCCGTCCGGTCGGGGGACCATGCTCCTCCTGCGGAATACCGCTGCGCGGATCTGCAACAGGCTTGACAGGCTGCCGCCACTTCGGCGCAGGGGTTAGCCGACCGGGAGACCCCTTCCCGTTTTTTCCTACCGCCACGAGGAGGGCAAGGCCTTCGCCGCTCTTGTCCGCATCTGACGTAAGCGGTCTGCTCAGGCCAGGCAGGATCGGTGGGGATCGGCGTGTGCGAGCATACCACTCCAGACTGGTTGCTCGAGATTCGGGCCTACTGGGCGCGGGTGACTCGGACTTTCGCGGACGAGTCGGGGAGGCCGGCGGCAAGGGGCACCAGGGAAGCGGACGCCGACAAGTCGGGGGCGGCTGCGCCGGGGGAATGGGCGGCGCCGGGTGAAGAGACGCTGTCCCCAAAGCCGGCCTTGCGGCCG
>CALFVE010000320.1 GCA_937928475.1 uncultured bacterium
TCTCCCACTTTCACTTCCACATCGGCCCGGGCGCTACCGGGCCGATTCTGCTCCCCCGCGTGCCAGAACACCTAGGAGGTCTGGTAGTTGATGCCCACAACTTTCACAAGCGTTGACGAAGTCCAAGTTACCCGCGCGATCGTCGCTAGTTTCACTGAGGATTTCCTGGCGAGTACTGAACTCGAGGTGGCAATCGTAGGGGCAGGCCCTTCGGGAATGACTGCGGCCCGGTTGCTGGCTAGGCAAGGGCGTCGAGTGGCAGTATTCGAGCGCAACCTGCACGTGGGGGGCGGCATGTGGGGTGGGGGAATGCTTTTGCCTCGCGTGGTGGTTGAGGAGGAGGCGCGCCCGCTGCTCGAAGAGGTCGGGGTTCTTCTCCGGCCCTGGCAACCTGGCTACTGGGTGGCCGACTCAGTGGAATGTGTAAGCAAGTGCACGGCCGCGGCGCTCGATGCTGGTGCCCGGGTATGGGTGGGCATGGCGGTGGAAGACCTGATGATAGACGACCAAGACCGGGTGCGAGGACTCGTCATCAATTGGGGGGCCGTGCAAAGGGCTATGCTGCACGTAGATCCGCTGGCCGTTGCCGCTCGGGTGGTTATCGATGCCAGCGGCCATGACTGTGAGTTGCTGCGCACCCTGGAGCGCAAGTTGCCCGGCGTGCGCTTGGACACGCCCACGGGCCGGGTCATGGGCGAACAACCGATGAACGCCGCCCGGGCCGAAGCCCGGGTGGTCGCGCTGACCAAAGAGGTCTATCCTCATCTAGTGGTCGCGGGCATGGCTGCCAACGCCGCTAGCGGTGCCCCTCGCATGGGGGCGATCTTCGGCGGTATGTTTCTCTCCGGCCAGCAGGCGGCGCAGGTGGCGCAGGAGATTCTGCGGCGCGATTACGGTTCTTGAGGCCGGCAAGGCGTGCAGCCCGCATAATTTCCGCCTGCCTTCCGGTCAGATCGCCCCAGGTTGCCTGGCTAAAAGGCCATATCTTGCGGCTTGCAGCTAGCCGGCATGTGGGAAGACGGTGCTGGCCCTCGCTTGTCCTCGATTTTTTCCGCTCCGTTTCCGTTGACGCAGCCCGCTTGTCTCCCCGACAATTATGCAGGAGTTTGTACTTGTTCCCAGGAGCCAGTTACGCTGGCTTCCGGAAATCTGCTGCCGGCCACGTGCCTCACACAGAGAACCGTCTGAGCAAGTCGCGGTCCGCTCTGTGAGACCTGGGGCCGGTCGGGAGGTATTCGCTCATGCCGTATTCCATACCCAACGCCAGCGAGGCTACCGGCACGCGCCTGCGCACGCCGCGGTCTGTCTCGCACCTGAGTGGCCTCTGCGCCACCTGTCTGGATGGGTGCCCCGGTCCCTGCGAGATCGGGATGTCCGCCTATCGCGCCACCGAAGTGCTCTATCCCCAGCCCTTCGGCCAGGTGACGGCCGGGGCAGAGAAGCAGTATCCGCTAGATCTGTCGCACTTTGCCATCCAAGGCTCGGCAGTTGGTGCAGCTGGGGTCGAGGCGGATCCGGACCACGCCGCCTTCCCCAACGTGCGCATCTCGGTCAGCCTAGGCCATGACGGAGGCATCAAACTCAACTACCCTATCGTCATCCCGGGACTGGGTTCTACTGACGTTGCCGCTAAGAACTTCGAGCATCTGGCGGCGGGCGCAGCCATCACCGGGACGCTTATCACAGTAGGCGAGAATGTCTGTGGGATGGACGACGAGGCCGAATACAACAACGGCACGGTGCGACGCTCTCCTGACCTGGAACGGCGGGTGCAGACCTTCCAGAAGTGGCAGCAGAACGGGGCGGGGGGCATCGTGGTGCAAGAGAACGTGGAGGACAACCGCGGCGGGGTGCTGGAATACGCCATCCGAGAACTCGGGGTGGACAAGGTTGAACTCAAGTGGGGCCAGGGCGCCAAGGACATCGGCGGTGAGGTCAAAATTGTGGACCTGGCCAAGGCCCAGCGGCTCAAGTCGCGCAATTACATCGTGCTGCCCGATCCCGAGAACCCGGACGTGGTTCGGGCCTTCCAGCGCGGGGAAATCCGGGAGTTCGAGCGGCACTCGCGGCTGGGGATGGTCTCCGAGGAGGGCTTCCTGCGCCGCGTCGAGCAGTTGCGCGCGGCGGGAGCCCGCTACATCTTCCTCAAGACGGGCGCCTACCGTCCGGCCGACCTGGCCCGGGCCGTCAAGTTCGCCTCCAAAGCGAAGGTGGACGTGCTGACCGTAGACGGAGCAGGCGGCGGGACGGGGATGAGCCCCTGGCGGATGATGAACGAGTGGGGCATCCCCTTCGTGGAGATCGCCACTCTGACCTACCAGTACTGCTCGCGCCTGGCGGCCCAAGGCGAGCACGTGCCGGACATTGTCCTGGCCGGCGGCATCTCCTCCGAGGACCAGATCTTCAAAGCGCTGGCGCTGGGGGCGCCCTTTGTCAAGGCCGTGGGCATGGCGCGGGCGGCCATGACCGCCGCCTTCGTGGGCAAGAACATCGGCCTGGCGCTGGAGCGCGGCGAACTGAAGGCCCCCTTCATGAACTACGGGAGCAGCCTCGATACTATCTTCTTGCTCTACTGGGAACTGGAGGAGATGCTGGGGGAGCGGGTCAAGGAGTTGCCGACCGGCGCGATGGGCATGTACCACTACTTCCGGCGCTTAGGCCAGGGCCTGCGGCAACTCATGGCTGGGGCGCGCAAGTTCGCCCTGGAGTACCTCACGCGCGACGACCTCGCCGCGCTCACCCGGGAGGCCGCCGAGGTAAGCGGCATCACCTATGTGATGGACGTGGACAAGCAGGCGGTGGACGAGATTCTGGGGGCGTAACGACGCGGGTGGTTGCGGACTGCGCGCCAGGGGCTAGGCACGCCAGATCGAGGATGGGCCCCGTTTGTAAAACGGGGCCCTTGCGCTTGCCCAGTTGTCGCCACCCTCGGGCTAGGGCCTTGTGCCTTGGCTTGCCCTGCCATCGGAAGTCATATTCGGCCAATACCGAGCAGGCATTCGCGGCTGGAAGACGTCTGCTGGCTTTCCCCTGAGCTCCTTTTTTCACCTGCGCCTGCCGCTCTCTCCCTCACAGCCTCCGGAAACTGACCAGTTCGCGGTAGTCAACCAGGGCGGTCATCGCCTTATTGACGGTTTCGATGCCGGCTTCCTCGATGGCGGCGCCGGGGTTGAGGCCGCCGTAGAGGATGACCCCGATACGGTCAAGGGGCACAGGGACATCCAGCAGGGGCTGCCCGGGCCGGCCTACCGCCGCCACCCCGTGCAGGCCGGCACGCGTCATCGCGTCCACGGTTTCCACGAAGGCTTCCCGGGCTGCCGCGGGGATAGTGCGAAAGCCCGCTCCTACCTTGCCCACCTCACCCCGGGCGGCCCGGGTCACCGAGGTCATCTTTCCCTTGATGAAGATCTCCAGAGGGTCAAGGGAGGTGCCCCCGTACTGGATCAGGTCGGTGAAGCGCACCGGCTCGTGGCTGTCCATCTCCAGCAGGCCGCCGAAATCCGAGTGCATGGGGATACCCCGCTTGAGCAAGATGCCGTTCACGGTGACGCTGCAGACGGTACCCAGCCCGACCATCCCCGCAGGCACCGTCAACTCCCCGACAGTCTCTCCGGCGTGATACAAGCGCACCAGGTCGCTAGTGCACAAGCGAGAGGTGAAGACCGGACGGGTGACCTGCAGCGCCCGCACCAGGGAGTCCTCGGGGAGCAGGGTGATATTGAGCACAATCTTGCCCTGGTGGAGTTCCAGGTCGAAATCGGTCAGGAAGGCTAGTTTCTCCAGGCGGGCAAGGACCAGCGAAACCCGGTCCGAGACACTGGCGTCGGCCAGTTCGCGCCGACCGCGCTCGGTGATGCGCCGCCCGTCCCGACCACAGGCCTCGGTCATGCCCTTGGCGTCGAGGTTCTGGAGATGATAGCGGATGGCGCGCTCGGTCAGGTCAATGCCCTGCCCGGACAGTTCCTCCGCCAAGCGGGTGCTGCCCATCGGCTCCCCAGCCAGATCGAGCACCCGCAAGATGGCCAGTTCCTTCCGATCCTTTACCGGCATATTTTCCGCCCAACTCCCCAGAACGATCTTGCCGCGCCGCCTGCCGCGCCGCTGGCGGCAGATTAGCGGAAACGCCTCCCGCCGTCAAGCGCCCGGCGTAGGGCGGAAGATGCGGTGCCGCTAGCCGACAGGTTGGCTCGTTCGCTGTCGTTCTCGCGGCTTGCCCCGGCGCAAGGGGAGGGCCGTAGAGAAAGCCGCAATCGGCACGGAAGGAGCCTGCGCCGAGGACTGCCCAGCCCGGGGCGGACCCGGATCCCAGCCCAAGCAGTAGACACCAAGGCAGACTCACACCGCAGAGCCGGGGCCGTCGGGCGCGCTGAACAAGCGGCAATTGAGGCGGCAAAATCCGAGACGGCTGACTCATTTTTCCGGTTCATATTGCCGGGCTGGTTCCGTTGACAACGGCGTGGGCGAAAACTATCCTGGCTCGCCGACAGGAAGCGAATTTCCGGAATGCGGGGTTGACCGTTGAGTGTGCTGAGCGGGGTGCGGCGTACGACATTCTGAGCAACCGAGGTGACGGTTGTGGCGACAGCAACAGAAGTGCAGCAGCCGACGGTGACGGAGAAGCATGATCCTTTCCTGGCTGCGCAGAAGCAGTTTGACCGCGCGGCCGAAATGCTCGATCTCGAGCTCCCCATGCGCCAGTTCTTGCGGGTACCCCAGCGGGAACTGCACGTGACGCTGCCGGTGCGCATGGATGACGGCAGCGTCCAGGTGTTCCAGGGCTTCCGGGTGCAGCACAACGATGCGCGCGGACCGCACAAGGGGGGCATCCGCTTCCACCCGCAGGAGACCATCAACACGGTCAGGGCCCTGGCCATGTGGATGACCTGGAAGACCGCGGTGGTGGACATCCCCCTGGGCGGAGCCAAGGGCGGTGTCATCTGCAACCCCAAGGCGCTGTCCGCGTCCGAACTGGAACGGGTCAGCCGGGCCTATGTCCGCGAGGTTTGGCGCCTGCTGGGGCCTTATACCGATGTCCCGGCGCCGGACGTCTACACCACGCCGCAAGTCATGGCTTGGATGATGGACGAGTACTGCAAGTTGACCGGGCGGAGCGACTTCGGCATGATCACCGGCAAGCCGCTCGAGGTCGGGGGTAGCCGGGGCCGGGATACGGCCACTGCGCAGGGTGGCTGGTATACGGTGCGGGAGGCCGCCCAGGAACTGGGCCTGGACCTGGCGGATTGTAGCGTGGCGGTGCAGGGCTTCGGCAACGC
>CALFVE010000321.1 GCA_937928475.1 uncultured bacterium
TCTCGGAGGGGCCGGCTGCCCCGCGCGTCTGCGCGCCGAGGGAGGGGCAGGGGGTGAGGCCTGCCCGCACGGGCAGGCGCGTATCCTGAACCCGAGAGGATCTAACATGACCGCAGAGACCAACCCACCACCCGGCCCCAAGATCCGTGTCGGCGTCGTCGGCATCGGGCGCGGCCAATCTTTCGCCGCCGCCGCTAGCGACCTTCTCGGCATGGAACTCGTCGCCCTCTGCGACATCTGGGAGTCCCGCCTGCGGGGAATCGGCAAGCAGTACGGCGTCGCGACCTACACCGACTATGACCGCTTCCTCGAGCACGAGATGGACGCCGTGGTGCTGGCCAACTACTTTCACCAGCACGCTCCCTTTGCGATCAAGGCGCTCCGCGCCGGCAAGCATGTGATGAGCGAGTGCGCCGCCAACAAGACCCTCGCCGAGGGCGTCGCCTTGTGCCGAACCGTCGAGGAAACCGGCCTCATCTACATGTTCGCGGAAAACTACCCCTACACCGTCTTCAACCAGGAGATGGCCTGGCTCTATCGGCAGGGCGAAATCGGGCGGGTGCTGTACGCCGAGGGCGAGTACAACCACCCCTTCGACGACGAGGGCCTGCTGCGCCTGGCCCCCGGGCGTCTGCATTGGCGCAACTGGCTGCCCTCCACTTACTACTGCACCCACGCCCTGGCTCCGCTCATGTGCATCACCGACACCTGGCCGGTCGCGGTCAACGCCCTCTCCATCAGCGCCCCGGAACTGGAGGACCGCCGCGTCAGGCACGGCGACACCGGCTCGGTGATTCTCTGCCGGATGGACAACGGCGCCGTCTTCCGGCTGATGGGCGTGATTATCCCCGGGCACAGCAACTGGTATCGCTTGCACGGCACCCGCGGCGCGATGGAATCGGTGCGCGGCCCCGGCTACTTCGGCCCCGGCTGGGTGCGGGTCTGGCACGATCCCTGGGACTGCCGCCCCGGCGAACTCGCCGACCGCACCTACGTCCCCCACTGGCGGGAGCACGCGGAACTGGCCAGCCGGGCCGGGCACGGGGGCGGCGATTTCTGGACCAGTTTTCACTTCGCGAGCGCCATCCGCAGCGGCGAGCAACCCTACCTCAACGTCTATCGCGGGGTCGCGATGAGCAGCGTGGGGATTCTGGCCTGGAAAAGCGCCCTGGCCGACGGGGCGCCTTTTGCGGTGCCCGACTTTCGCGAAGAGGCTTCCCGGGCCGCTTACGCGAACGATCACTGGTCGCCCTTCCCCGAGGACGCCGGGCCGGGCCAGCCGCCGCCCTCGATTCGCGGCTTCTTTTCCATCTCCGAGGAAGCCCTCGCGCGCGCCCGTGAGGTCTGGCGGGAGATGGGTTATGAGGGGGACTAGGTGCGAGCGGCTGTAGGCCGCCACTGCCTTGCAGAGCGCGCCTTCGGCGTCGGCGGTAGTCCTGGTGGTGGCCTCCGTTGTACGGCGCGCCTTCTGTACCGCGCCGTCTGCTGGGGAGGGGCCGCCTCGGGTGCCCTGCGCAGCGAAGGGCGGGGGCCCATCCAGCCCGGCTCCGGCCCGAGTGCGCGTCGGCGCGCACACCGGAGAGGGGTGGGAGGTACAAGAGGCGAGACGCCTGCGCTACTGGGGAGGACCCTACCCGGCGGCGGTCGCTTATGCTCGCGCCGCCGACCTCCCCTCAGGAGGGGAGGTGGAGGCAGGTCTCCGCCCAGGGCAGGCATCCTTGCCTGCCCGCCTGGTGGCCTCCATGCAGACGGGGGGACGCGCAGGCTGGAAGCCTGCGCTACGCGGGGAAGCCTGCGCCACGCGGGACCCCACCCGGCAGCGGTCGCTTATGCTCCCGCCGCCTACCTCCCCGAGGGGAGGGGAGGTGAAAGGCGTCTGTGTAGCCCAGCCACCATCCACGGCTTCTTACAGCCCGCGTCCCGGGCCGTAATCTGCACGCCGCCCGCTGCCGCCGTCCTTGACCCTCCTCTCCTCCCCGTGCTACCATCCTCGCAACCTTCCGTGGGTGGTCTGCCCTATGCAACTCTACGAACTCTCCGCCTCTGAACTGGCCCAGGGCCTCGCTAAGCGCGAGTTCTCCGCGCAGGAGGTAGTCGAGGCGCACCTGGAGCGCATCGGCGCAGTCGAAGAGCGCCTCAAGGCCTTCCTCCTGGTTACGCCCGAGGAGGCTCTGAGCGTGGCCGAGGAAGTAGATCGGAAGCGAGCCGCTGGGGAGGTCCTGCCCCCGCTGGCCGGGGTGCCGATTGCGCACAAGGACCTGCTCTGCACGCGCGGGGTGCGCACCACCTGCGCCTCGCGGATTCTGGCGAACTTCGTCCCGCCCTATGACGCCACCGTGGTCGCCCGCTGCCGCGAGGCGATGCTGCCGGTGCTGGGCAAGACCAACATGGACGAGTTCGCCATGGGTTCGTCCACGGAGAACTCGGCCTTCCAGATCACCGCCAACCCCTGGGACCTCGAGCGGGTGCCGGGCGGATCCTCCGGCGGGAGCGCGGCGGCGGTGGCCGCCAGAGAGGCGCCCTTGGCCCTGGGCACCGACACCGGCGGCTCCATCCGCCAGCCGGCCTCGCTATGCGGGATCGTGGGGATGAAGCCCACCTATGGCCGCGTCTCGCGCTACGGCGTGGTGGCCTATGCCTCCTCGCTAGATCAGGTCGGCCCCTTCGCGCGCAATGTTACCGACTGCGCGCTGCTGCTGGGCGTGATCGCCGGCCACGATCCCCGCGACGCCACCAGCCTTCCCGATCCGGTGCCCGACTACCTCGCGGAGATGCGCAAAGGCGCGGCGGGCCTGAAGGCGGGCCTGCCCCAGGAACTCTTCGGCGAGGGCATTGACCCGGCGGTGAAGAGCACCGTGCTCGCGGCGGTGGACAAGTTGCAGGAGTTGGGCGTGGAGTGCGAAGAGGTGGAGATGCCGCATGTGGACTACTCGCTGCCCTGCTACTACATCATCGCGCCGGCCGAGTGCTCGTCCAATCTGGCCCGCTATGACGGGGTCCGCTACGGGCACCGCACCTCGCAGCCGGTGAGCGACATCTACGACCTGTTCGCCAAGACCCGCGCCGAGGGCTTCGGGCCGGAGGTGCGCCTGCGCATCATGCTGGGTACCTACGCGCTCAGCGCCGGGTATTACGACGCGTATTACCTGAAGGCGCTCAAGGTGCGCACGCTGATCAAGGGCGACTTTGACCGGGCGTTTGAGAAGTACGACGTGCTGCTCTCGCCGACCTCGCCGACCACGGCCTTCAAGATCGGGGAGAAGGCCGACGACCCGCTGGCGATGAAACTGGCGGACATCTGCACGATTCCGGTCAATCTTGCCGGCCTGCCGGGGATGAGCATCCCTTGCGGGTTCGTGGAGGGCCTGCCGGTGGGCCTCCAGATCATCGGCAAGCCGTTTGGGGAGGCGGAGATGCTCCGGGTAGCGTATGCCTATGAAGAAGCGGAGGGGTGGGAGAAGGAGAGGCCGGAGGTATAGACGAGCGGAGGTTGCGGCTTCTGAGCCGCAGCCCGGGCGTACAGGCGCAAGAAAGCGAACAGAGCCCCTCTTAGGCGACCACTACCTCACCACCCCCTCCCGGCAGCCGGCTGCGCGCAGGCACGGAGAAGGGTCGCGCCCCCTTGCGGCTTACCCCGGTTGTCTGCTCCGTTGCGTAGGGCAGGGCGTGAGGCGGGTCTTCGGGCCTGTCGCACCAGGCAAAGACGCGGGCGAGACGCCTACGCCACGCGTCACTGAGCAGACGCAGGCTAGGAAGCCTGCGCCACGCGGACCCCACCCGGCGGCGGTCGCTTTCGCTCCCGCCGCCGACCTCCCCTCGGGGAGGGGAGGTCGGGGCAGCTCTCCGCGTAGGGCAGGCATCCTTGCCTGCCCGTCCCTCCCGCGTAGGGCAGGCCTCCTTGCTTGCCTGTGTGGTGGTCCGCATGCAGACGGGGG
>CALFVE010000322.1 GCA_937928475.1 uncultured bacterium
GTTGAGTTGCTCGCCGGGGCTGGCGGCGGTCCCCTGCGCCGCCGGTCGGCAACCGAAGAGTACGAGGAGCAAGGCGCCCAGGACTAGCAGGACTGCGGAGGCTACGCGCACTACAATCGCCCTCCCGTGGCGGAGGATTTCACGGCCGACGATGGTCTCGGGCCTGCACCCGGAGGGGGTCGGCGAAGTGACCCGATTATAGGGCAAAGCCTTCGCCAAGGCAAGGACGGCAGAGGGGTGAGAAAGGAACCGCCGGGCAGGAGGGGACCGACACTTCTCTCAGGGCGCCAAACGGTCTATGCCCCTTTTTCTCCTCCTAGGCGACCTGCGGCTCAATGAGGCCGTATCCCCCGGCCTTGCGGCGGTAGACTACGCCCACCTGGTCGGTTTCCCCGTCCACAAACACGTAGAAGTCGTGCCCCAGGAGTTCCATTTGCAAGATGGCCTCCTCTGGGGTCATCGGCTTGAGCGCAGGCCGCTTGGTGCGCACAATGCGGAGTTCTGGCGTGGATTCCGAGGTTTCGCCCGTCGGTTCCAGGATCTGCGCGGCGACCCCTTCGGTGGTGGCCAGGGTGCGTAGCGACTCGTGGCCAAAGTTGTTTTGTCGCCCCTTGATACGGGCCAGCTGCCGCTCCATCCGTGCCAGCGCCTTGTCGAATGCGGTGCGGGGATCGTCGCTGCGCTCCTCCGCCCGCAAGAGCGCCCCGTGCAACTGGACGGTGAGATCTACCGTGCGCCAGTTGCGCTGGGCGGAGACGGTAACGCGGATGTTCTCAATTCGCTCGTACTGCCGAAGTAGGCTCTCCAACCGGGGCCGCGCGTGCTCCTCAAACCTCGCCTGCCCTTCTTCCACATTGCGGTAGCCAAACGTCACCTTGTCTAGATTCACGATACCCAAGACTCTCCCTTAGCAGCAGACACACCCGTACGGCCTGCTCAGCGGCCAACCAGGCGCTCCTGCCGTAAATAACACTCGCCCGTCCGGTTCTGCCTCACCTGGCAGGGTGAGGTCGGGGCTCACCAGGGCTCGGCGGTTTCCTCTTCGCTGGCCGGGGGATGGGGGGAGGTGCCAAGCCGCTGGACGTGGTCCGCCTGCGGTCCCCGTTCGGTCGGCTTGATCTCAAACTCCACTTCCTCGCCGTCTTCCAGGGTCTTGTACCCTTCCATTTCGATGGCCGAGAAATGGACGAACACATCCTCCTGCCCCGGGCGCTCGATGAATCCGTAGCCCTTGCGGGCGTCAAACCACTTGACACGCCCCTTGAGACGCATCCTGCCGTCCTCCTCAGGCTGCTTGGAGGGAACGAACAAGACTCTATATTATGCGCCCCCATTTGTCAACGCCCACGAGGCGGGGGCGACAGACGGGCCACCCGCCCTACCGCAGGGCGCCCAAGTTGTCGCAGACCTTGTGGATCGCGTCGAGTATCAGTTGCATGTCCTGCTCGTCGCAGGGCGGCGAGAGGTGCCATTGGGCCAGGGAGAACTCCTGCTCGGCGATGCGCTCGCTCACCGGCAGGTCACCCTGGCGGTAGACCGGCGGGTTCTTCACATGCGGGCAGAGGAAGGGGCAGCCCTTGCCGTAGAGGTTGCGCTCCTGGAAGACGGTGCGCAGGTGGATCGGCCCGCCCGCCTGGATCGGATTGCTCTCGGGGGCAAAGCGGTAGTTAGCGTCCGTCACGTAGGCTACGGCGTAGACCCCCTCGGCATTGAGCGCCCGGAGAAAGCGGTCGCGAGACACCCCGGCCGCTTCGGCGTCCCACAGGCAGGTGTAGTAATGGTACACATGCTTGTAGCCGGGGCGAACGTAGGGCGGGGTGAGGTACGGGTGCTCCGCCAGGCGTTCCGTGAGGTACTCGCAATTGCGAATCCGGGCTTCGGTGCGTACGTCCGCGTCCAGCAGTTGCTGGAGGGCGTCCAGGCCGACCGCTCGCATATTGTCGCCGGTGCCGCCCATCGAGGCGTATTTGAGCACCTCCGGATCCGTGGCCAGGCCCTGAATCACGGTGGGATGCTGTCCGGCCAAAAGCGCCCGCTCATACAGCCGCCGGTCGTTGGTCAGATACGCGCCGCCACCGCTGGCGGAGTAGATGGGCTTGCCTGACCAGGAGAAAGCGGTGAAATGGGCGATATTGCCGACCTTGACGCCGTCAATCTCCGCGGCGGAGGCCTGGCAGGCATCCTCGATCACCAGCAAATCGTGTTCCTCGGCCAGCGCCATCAATTCGGGGATCGGTGCCGGGTGGCCGTAGAAGTCCACCGGGAGGATCGCTTTCGTCTGGGGCGTGATCTTGCGACGGCAGTCCTTCACGTCCATGGTGAAGGTCCGGGGGTCAATGTCCGCAAAGATGGGCACGGCGTTCACGCGCAGGATCGCGCCGACGGTGGCCGTCCAGGTGAAGGCGACGGTGATGACCTCGTCACCCGGCCCACAACCGGCGGCGAAGAGGCCGGAGATGAGCGCCGCGGTGCCCGACGACACGCACTTGGCATACCTCGCCCCGGTGTACTCGCAGAGGGCCTGCTCCAGTCCCCTCTCGCTCCAAGAAGACTTGAGGTCGTGGCCGGGGCCGAGCGTCGGCTCACCGCCGAAGAGGGCGAGACTAGTACGGGCCTTGGTCATGGTCGCCACCTGTTAGATTAGCCCAGGGCCGAAAGCCCAGCCCTGGAGGCAGGGTAGCCTGGGCCGTTGCGGCCAGAAACGCTCGTAACCCTCGCCCCGCTCAGGCCGCCGGCTTTACGGTTAGGGTGTGCTTGACCGGAGCCAGGGCGGCGCGGACCTGTTCCTGCTGCCGTGCCTCGTACTCCCACAGGGCCTTGTGGAAGGCCTCGGCCAGCGCCAGAATCTGCGGGTCCTCGTTGACCAGGCGCTTCAGGGCAGGGTATTGGGTGACCTGGCTCTTGATCAGGTAGGTCTCAAAGGCCTGCTTGGCGGCGACCTGGCTCTCGAGTTGGCGGAAGGGCACGGAGAAGGGGTTGTCCAAGAACTCAGCCGCCAGGTTGATGCCCTTCTCCAGGTCGGCACGCGCGAAGGTCTTGGTAGCCCCGCCCCAGGTGACCTCGGCCTGCTCGGTCTCCAGATTCTTCACGATCAGGGTGAGGCGGTTGAGGTCTTGGTTGAAGGGTAGAAAGGGCAGAATGCTGCGGGTTCCTCCGGAATCGGCCTCGCCGCCGAAAAAGCAGAAGGGATAGCGGCTGCTCTCGATTTCCACCACCCCCTCGTGACTGCTCAGCACCTGGTGGCCCTCGCTGGCGGTCGCCTCGCCCTTGAGGTCCACGGTAATGGTGCCCAGATCGCCGTCGAAGCCCATCGCCTTGAGGAAGGCATAGGCCATCACCAGGTGGCCGTTCGCATTGGGGTGCACCCCATCGCGGCCGCAGACATCGTAGTCGTCGCCCAGCGCCGCCTTGGCCTTGGTCATGGCATCCCGCATAGCGCCGTGCACATCGGCAAAGGGCATACCCGCCTCGGCGGCGACCTTGCGGGCAATCTCGGTCAGTTGCGCCAGGTTCTCGTTGTAAACCTGAGCAAGCCCAGGGTCATTGCGAAAGTAGCGAGTATCCACCGCCCCTGGGGAGCCCACGACCACAGTCACGCCCTGCGCCTTCAGGCGGGTAACGATGTCCCGCATAGGGATCTCATACGCCTTGCCGATCGCCTCCGTATAGGCCGTATAAGACCCGTCGTTCATCCCGTAGCAGGTGGTAACCAGGGTGGGCTGGAAGCCGGCCAGGTCGTTGGCCATGCGAGCCGCGAAGCCGGCCGCCCGCTCGCCGCCCCAGCCGAACTGCATGACGCGAGTGTTCAGGTCCGGCCGACAGGCCAGCAGGTACAGTTCAAGGTAGCGGCTGTAGAGTTTCTGCTCGGTAATTGAATCGCCGGCAACGGCGAGGCGATCCCCCACCTTCACCACTAACCCGGTAGCCGGCGGGGTCTGGGCGCTTACCACCGCCGCCAGGAGCAGGGAGCCCAGGAGACACCAAACGAGGGCCAAGAGGCGGGTGCGGACAGGGTTCATGAGAGGGTACCTCCGTATCGCTGCTGAGAGTCTTCCGGCATGATCAAGGCTAGTTCGATGCGTGCTTTGCTGTCTCCTTCGCCACAGCACCGGCAGGAGGTTCCTGCCGAAGCAGCGAATGAGTCGCCATGTCCGCTCAACTCACCCCTCGCGAAATCATCAAGCGCGTCATCCACTTCCAGGACCCGCCGCGGGTCGGCTTGTACTTCGGGCGCTTCGGCGTGGACGATACCGTGGATGTGTTCGACTACTTCACCGGCGAGGGGTATGGGCAGGAACTGAACTAGCCGACGGCGAAGTAGGCGCGTGAAAGACTCCTCCCGGAGGGATGCGCCGTGCGAACCTGGCGGTGCGTGCTGCTTTTCTCCCTGGTTTGTACGCTGGCGGCCGGCAGTGTCGCGGCCGGCGTCAACGCTTGGCTCGATTTCACCGGCTTCGACGCGCGCCTCAGCGAACTCGCGACCCTGGCCACCGTGGACCCCTTCACCTCGCTGGAGCAGGCAGTTATCCGCAGCCAGATCCAGACGCAACTTACCGACATCTACGCCGGCTTCACTATCACCTTCAGCCAGACCCAGCCCACCGGCAGTTACGAGCGTCTCTGGTTCGGGGACACCCACAGCAACCCCTCGATACTGGGGATGGCCGAGGAGATTGACTGGCGCAACCAGAACCCCGCTAACCTCTGCCGGATCTACACCGCCAACTTCTACTGGAGCGTGGACGAGTTCGAGGGCAGCAATAACCGTGACGAACAGATCCGCCAACTAAGCACCGCCCTGGCCGGTACGGCGGCCCATGAACTGGGGCACAATCTGGGCTTGCAGCATCCCGACGCCTACGGCGACCGGCGCATCACCCCCGATAATTACGCCAACACCCAGGGCTACCAGAACGAGCACATCATGGCCACCGGCAACACGGGTCTGGGCGAGACGGGGCGCGAAACCCTCCGCTCTTTCAACACCCTGGAGACCGCCAAACTGGAATTCGGCCAGGGCCTGACCGACGACACCCCGGCCGCCTTGGCGGAGATCACCGATCCCCACGGCACCTGGCAGACTGCGCAGTGGCTTTCTTTCACCTATCTGGACCTGGCCGACGTTTACGGATGCGACCTGTACGGAAGCATCTCTGGCCCCAATGAATGGGACTACTACGCTTTCAGCGGCCTGCGCAACCAGCGGCTCACCGCCAACACCCTCAGTTACGTTCTCTATGAGTCCCCGACCTACATGGATACTTACCTCACCCTCTACGGTCCCGACGGCAGCACGGTGATTGCCTACAACGACGACATCTGGTATAGCGGGAATACTTTCAACGGGGGCGCAGCGTATTCGCCCGATTCTTTCTTGCTCAACTGGACGCTGCCGGAGGACGGCACCTACTACCTGCGGGTCAAGGACTTCAGCACCGATACGGGTTCCTACGAACTCTTTGTCATCCTCGACAACTACGCGGTGCCCGAGCCGGGTTCTCTGGCCCTGGCCGCCGCCTGCGCCGTCCTGGCCGCGCTGCATCGGCGCCGGCGGCGCCGGCGCTAGGGCCGGACTCCTCCCTTGCGCATTCCCTCCCTGCCAGGTAAGATATGAGTACCCCTGCCGTTGTCACAGGACTCCCCGGCCAAGGGCAGACGATGAGAGACGTGGCCTCCGAAACCGACTCCCGCGGTGTAAACCTGGCCCAGGTGGGAATCAAGGACCTGCATCTGCCCATCCGCATTCGCGAGCAACGCGGGGGCATGGCGCGGGTGCTCGGCCAAGTGGACGCCAGCGTGGAACTCCCCCACTCCGAGCGCGGCACCCACATGAGCCGGTTTGTGGAGATCCTGAATCATTGGAGCAAGAAGGCAGTGGCGGAGCGGCAGATCCGCGAGATTCTCTCCGAACTACGCGAGGCCTTCGCCGCCCCCCGGGCTCAGATGCGCCTGGGCTTCAAGTACTTCCTGTCCAAGGCCGCCCCCGTCTCTCGTTTAGTCTCGCAGTTGGATTACGACTGCTGCTTCGAGGGCATGCTCGATGATCAGAGGTACGTCTTCACGTTAGGCGCGGCCGTGCCCATCCTCACGCTCTGCCCCTGCTCGCGGGAGATCTCCGCTCGCGGGGCGCACAGCCAGCGGGCAATCCTCACCGTCCGCCTGCGCACTCGACCGGGGGTGATGATCTGGCTGGAGGAACTCATCCCTCTGCTCGAGGCCCAGGGTAGCGCCGAGATCTTCCCTGTGCTCAAGCGTCCGGACGAGAAGGCGATAACGGAGGGTTCCTACGACAACCCCAAATTCGTGGAGGACGTGGTGCGCGATGCCTATCTGGCCCTGCGCGCCTTGCCGGGGGTAACTTGGTTCTCGGTGCAGTGTGAAAGCCACGAGTCCATCCACAATCACATCGCGTATGCCTACGCGGAGAGCGGGGCGGACTGATGGGTACCGCGATTGCCGTATTCCTGGGCCTGGTCGGAATCGTGCTGCTCTGGTTCGGGCATCATGCCTGGCGCCGGCTGATGGGCGCGGCCGGCCGCGCCGGGGAAAGTAGCCGGGTTGAGCGCTCAGAGGCGCCCGAGGTCCGGCGACCGGTGCGCGCCGACGCGCTGGTCTTCCTTTTCGCCCACGAGTTCGTGAGACCCCCGCGGCCGGGCCGCGCGGTCAGCCCCCGGTTGCAGGCCCGCGCTCCACTTACCGGGGAGGAGATTGATCCCCGCGACTGGGCCACCAAACTGCTCTTCGCACTGCTCGTCGAGCACGTCGAGGAGGGCGCGATCGAGTTGCGGGTGGTGGAGCGCGTCCCTACCTTGATGCCTCCTTTCCCACACAAGAACTGGGAGCTACACCTGCGCCGGCGGGGACCGCTGCTGTCCTCCCCGCTTGGGGACTGCCTGGCCGTGGCCTTCGAGATGGTGGAGAAGAAGGCGCGGTTACCGGAGCGGGTCAAAGAGGAGAGCGAGAGCCGCGCCCTCGCCCGGCCGCCGGAATCGCCTTGGGTGCCCCTGGACCTGCTCATCGAGAAGATGATGCAGGTGGTGCGCGCCGAGACCACCTTCTGGCAGCGGGAGGGCGTCTACGGCGATTTGCGCAATTATGTAGCCGACTGTCTGGTCGCCGAGGGCTACCTGATCGAGAAGACCAGCAACACCTGGATCGAGCATCTGCGCAAGCGCCGCCTGGAGCCCAACCTGGAGGCGATCGAGAGCCTCCGGCCGGCCGCCGAAGCCTTGCGGCGTCGCCTCCGCCTGGTCCGCCAGCGCTTCGGCTCGGTGGAATTCCTGGGGGAAGACGAGCGGCACTCCTCCTACAATCACCTCAATGCGCCGGCTCGACTTACCCAGATTGAGGGGGACGTCAGCGAGATACTCTGGGCCGACGCCCTGGGCCTGAGCCTGTACGAGGTGCTGGTCGGCCTGCGTCAGCTGGAGCCGAGCGGCGAAGGAGGCGTGTGAGCGGTGGAACGAGATGAACTGCTGGAGTGGCTAGGCTTGATCCTGGCCATCCTCATCTGGTGGCCGGCCCTGTTCGGGTGGTTTCCGCTGGCCTATGAGATCGTGGTATGGGTCTTCTCTGGCGGGGTGGTGAGCCTCGTTCTCGTCCGCCGGCTTCGCCGGGTGCGGGAGGGACTGCGCTATTCGCGGGAGATTATGGACGCCCAGCGGCAGGTACCGCCGGGCTATCCACCAGGCACAGGGCCGGTGCGCCCCCTTTCGCCGGATAAAGATACGGGGGAGCGCGGGCGCCATCCACCGGGCAACGCCGCGGGCGATGACCAATAGAACCCGGGCCCGGAAATAGGCCGCGATCTGTCTTCGCCGCAAGGGGGAACCTGACAATGTATATTTCCCGCTCGGTCGTCACGCTGGTCTTGCTCTTGATCCTCAGCGCCGGCCCTGTTCTCGCCGGCCCCAATCGCTACATGGAACTGGGGCGCGGCATGTACACGCCCTACCTGCTGAACGCGGTGGAGGAATTGGGGGAACTGGACATCGCCCGCTGGGACTGGACGGGCGTCGAGATCGGCTCCGCCGAGACCGTGGCAGCGATGAATCGCCTGCTGGAGATCAACCCCCGCCTCAAGTTTCTCCTGCGCGCCTGGCCGATAAATCACCTGGGTATCTCTGACCGCTACGCCGGCACCGCCACTTGCTTGGACTACATGCTCGACCCCGGCAAGCAGGCGGAGATGGACCAGCGGATGAGAGACGCTATCCGCCTTACGCGGGCCAACCTGAAAAACTGGGACAGCGTTTACGGGATCACCTTCTTGGAGGAGATTCCCGGCTGGTGGGGCTGTGGCTCGGAGGTTATCTCTCATACCGAGCCTGGCGGCCCCCTCCCCGCCGACCTAGAGCACTATCGCGAGGCCATCGAGAAAGCCCGCGGCAAGCCGCTGGTGTGGGACCACGAGACCAAGATGTGGCTGGGGCAGATGTACGTGGCCTCGCTGGAACGCATCCACCGACTGCTCAAGGAAGAAACCGGCGGCAAGTTCGTCTTCTACTGGCACCACACGAACTACAGTACCTTGGACGCGGTGGGCGACCCGCTTCCCGAGGGCTTCGACGCGGTGAAGTGGCCCGGCTATCCCATCTACTTCCGCGAGATCATTCGCCCCGGCCTATGTGACGGCTTCATGGCCTACCCCAACGGCCGCGAAGTCTGGGAGAATCAGTACATGCGCCACGTGCGCCGACACGGCTGGCTTTTTTTCAGCCAACTCTCGCACTACAGCAGCATGCGCATGGGAGCCTGGCCGGAAACGGTGGAGATGGTGGAGACCAAGATGCCGCAGAACGTGGGCTGGTTCTTCTTCTGTGGTGGGGATTGCGCCGCCCGGGGAGCGTGGAACGACGATCAAAGCCTGCCGAAAGACCCGGCTTGGCACCAGGCGCGGACCAGCGCCGTGCTGCATCAGCGCAAGCTCGCCGCCGAGCACAACGTGGGGATGGACGTAGTCAAGCGCCACCTGCACTTGCGCGTCTCGCTGGACGCGCGCATTGGCGAGCCGAAAAAGGGCGACTTTGTGTACCTGGTGGCTCTGGTGGAGAATCCCCTGGACGTGACTTACTTCTTCCCGGACCCCACGCAGGCCATTGCGCGCGACGTGCGAGTTACCCTCACGCTGCCCAAGGGCCTCACCGCTAATCCTCGGCATAGCGTGGGCACAGAGGTTAGACTGGGCGACCTGCCGGCGCGCGGGCGTAAGATCATTGAATGGTGGCTGAGCGTGGAGGATCCCACCGCCCTGCGGCAGGGCCGGCCGCTGGTGGTCAAGGCCACAGGCCGCAACGTTGTGGAAGGGCAGGCCGAAACCGCGAAAGACGTTGCCTTCCCCGCCTTCCTCACCCACGAGATCCGCGCCTCCGGCGAGAAGTGGACTGAGAACGGCTTCCGCTACGGAAATGTCAAACCGATCATCGAGATGGTGGCGGTAGCCGAGCCGGTGAAGAACCCCACGCTCTCCGACGGCACGCGCACCCTGACCTACCAGGGGGAGATACACGCCGGACAGCGCCTGGTGATTACTCCCACTCGGCAGGCTCGCCTCTACGCCGACAATATACTTGCCGGCAAGGAGGAGCCCTGGAAGGACGCGAGCGATCCGACCGGCTATAAGGCTCATAGCGAGGGTTACACGGTGGCCGCGGCCGCTGTGTTCAAGTACGTCCGCCCGGGCGCGAAATACCGCGCCACCCTGAGCGGCAAGGTGGCCGAGGGCAGCGGCGGCCTGCTCATGCTGCGCTTCGGCAAAGCCGGCGGCGGGAACTGGGATGCGATGCTCTTCGAGAACCGCCTGGGGACGGAATGGCAGACGCTCTCCCAGGAGATCGAACTCCCGCCCGACGTGACGGTCCTGCAGCGGATGTACCTCTATCGCTACCAGAACAAAGGGACCGTCTGGTACGGAGCGGTTGCCCTGGAGCCTGCTGACTTGCCCGCCGAGGGGCTGGAGGTGAGCGATCGCCTCGTGGGCCAACCGCTGCTGATTGAGCCCGGGCGCTTGACCGAGTTCACCTACACCGACGAAAGCCCAGCGGCGACCTATACCAAGGTGCGGGTGACCCTCAGGCCGCCGGTGGACTAGCAGCGGCTCCACGGTACGACGAACGTCTCGCCTGGCGAGGTGCCGCTGGCGCCGGCTCTTCAAGCGCTCCCAACCGTAAGTCAACCCCTTGTGAAAACAGTCGACGAGGAAACCATATGTCGGACTGGCGAGAGCGAATCGCCAGTGACCCCGCAGTGCTAGGCGGCAAGCCGGTCATCCGGGGAACTAGAGCGCCAGTGGAATTGATGTTGGGGAAACTGGCCGCGGAACTGACTATTGAACAGATCTTGACCGAATGCCCCTTTCTGACCCGCGAGGATATCCTGGCCGCCTTAACCTACGCTGCCGACGCGCTGGGCTCGGAGGCCGTCGTGGTGGGTGGAGCCTCTTCATGAGGCTGGTGGCCGACGAGAACGTGGAGAGCGAGGTCATGGTGGCCTTGCGCCGCGCCGGCTACGACGTAGCCCGGGGTCGAGATGTCTGTCCGGGCGCGCCCGATGATCAGGTGATACGGGAAGCCCCGGCGAGCGGCCGGGCCCTTCTGACCAACGACAAGTACTTCCGGGAACTGGCGTCCAGGTCCGGCCGGGTGAGGACCGGAGTGATTCTCTTGCAGATGAAGTCTCAAACTGGGGCCGCAAAGACGGCGCGGCGGCTCGAGGTACTTCCCGTCCTTGGCCCCCGGCTCGAAGGCCATTTTGCCGTGGTCGCCGCGCAACGAGTTCGAGTCAGGCCTCTGTCCTAGCCTAGGCCGCTGCTGCCATGGACGTAGACCGTTTCCTCCAACTCCTCGAGGCTTCCCGCGATTACCAGGGGCAGATTGTCCACTGTGAGCACCTGCCCGCCCGGCAAGCGCAGTATGCTGAGCCGGTCTCGCCGATTCCCGACCTCCTGCGCCAGGTGCTCCGCGCCGACGGCATTGAGCGTTTCTACAGCCACCAGGCCGCCGCTCTGGACGCCGCCGCTCGCGGGGAGCATGTGGCCGTTGTCACCTCCACCGCCTCCGGCAAGACGCTAACGTATAACCTGCCCGTGCTCAGCGCCATGCTAGCGGATCAGCGTGCACGGGCTCTGTACCTGTTTCCCACCAAGGCCCTAGCCCAGGACCAACTGCGGGTGCTGGAACGGCTGGTCTCGCGGCTGCCGGACCTCAACCTGGAGATCGGCACTTACGACGGCGACACTCCCCAAGGCCGGCGCTCGGCCCTGCGGGACGCCGGGCGCATCATCCTCAGCAATCCCGACATGCTCCACGCCGGGATTCTCCCCTTCCACTCCCGCTGGGCGCACTTTTTCGCTAATCTGCGCTACGTGGTGGTGGACGAAATCCACACCTACCGGGGCATCTTCGGCAGCAACGTCGCCAACGTGCTGCGCCGCTTGCGCCGCCTCTGCCGCCATTACGGAAGCGATCCGCAGTTCATCCTGTGCAGCGCCACCATCGGCAACCCTGGCGAGCACGCCGAGAGGCTGACCGGCCTGCCGGTGACGGTGGTGGACAACGACGGCGCCCCGCGCGGCCCGCGCACTTTCGTGCTGTGGAATCCGCCCTTCCTCGATGATCCGCCTCGGACCCGCCGCTCCTACAACGCCGAGGCCCGCTGGCTGATGACCGCGCTGATTGCCGAGGCCAACGCGCAGACGATCGCTTTTGTCCGCACCCGGCTGGGCGCGGAGTTGCTCTACCGCTACACCCGCGAGGCCCTGGCCCAGATCTCCCCGCGCTACTGCGAGGCGCTCCGGCCTTACCGCGGCGGCTACCTCGCCGAGGAGCGCCGGGAGATTGAGCGCCTGCTCTTCTCGCAGCAACTGATGGGCGTGACCTCCACCAACGCTCTGGAACTGGGCATTGACGTCGGCTCGCTCGACGCCGCGCTCATTGTCGGCTACCCCGGCTCCATCGCCTCCACCTGGCAGGAGGCCGGCCGCGCCGGGCGCGGCGCCGAGGAATCGCTCGCCATGCTCATCGCCCGCGAGACGCCCATTGACCAGTACCTGATGCGTCACCCCGAGTACTTCTTCGGCCAAAGCCCGGAGCGGGCCATTATTGACCCCGAGAACCCCTTCGTGCTCTTCCGGCACCTGCGCTGCGCTCTCCAGGAACTGCCCATTACCGGCGAGGATGAGGCGCTCTTCGGCCGCTTTCTGGGCGGCGTGCTGGAGATTCTGGAGCAGGAGGGGCAGGCCCGCAACGTCAAGGGCCGCTGGTACTGGACCGGCCCGCCGGCCCCGGCTCGCGAGGTCTCCTTGCGCAACTCCGACGACGACAACTTCGTGATCCAGGACGTGACCACGGGCAAAGTGGTGGGCGAGATTGACGTCTGGGGCGCCTACACCATGCTCCACCCCGAAGCCATCTATATGCATGAGGGCGCAACTTACTTCTGCGAGCGGCTGTACCTGCAGGAGAAGGTGGCCTACGTCCGCCCCGGCGACTTTGACTACTACACCATGGCTGAGTCGGACACCACAGTTCGAGTCCTCGACCTGCCCGACGACCCGGCGGTGGAGAAGACCTGGCGGGTCTCTGCGATGGGCTTCGGGCCGGTGGAAGTCACCTCGCTGGTGCACATGTTCCGCAAGACCAAGTTCCACTCCCTAGACAGCCTGGGCTGGGGGACGCTCAACCTGCCGCCGGTGACGCTGGACACCGTCGCTTGCTGGCTGACTCCGCCGCCCCTGGCGCTGGCCCGAGTGCGCCAGTTCCGGCGCGATCCCTTCGAGGGGATGCTAGGCATCTCCAACGCCGTCAAGGGCGTGCTCCCGCTGGAGGTGCTCTGCGAGCCTTCGGATGTGGGCGCCGCGGTGGACTCCAGCAACTTCGGAATGCCCACGCTGTTCGTCTACGACCGTTACCCCGGGGGGCTGGGCTTCGCGCGCAAGTGCTACGACCTGGTAGAGGAAGTGATGAGCGAGGCGCTGCGTCTGGTCGAGGAATGTCCCTGCGAGTACGGCTGCCCCAGTTGCGTCGGCTCTCCGGAGCCGCCCGGCACCCGAGAAGAACCCGGGCCGGCGCGGCCGCTTCCCGATAAGGAGGCGGCCCTCTGTCTGTTGCACGACCTCCTGCAACGCGAGCCTTACCAGCCGACCCTGGGGAGCAAGCCGCCCGGGCCCGCGGTGCCGGAGGCCCCAGTCCCCCTAGAGACCAGGCCGCCGACCCCGGCGCGGGCAGTCGAGATCCGTAGCCTGCCCGAGCACATCGCCGAGAAGATCCGGGCGCAACTGCGAGCCGCCCGCGCCAGGAGAAACCGCAAGTAGATGCCCGAACTGCCCGAGATTGAGACCATCCGCCGCGACCTAGAAGCCAGCGTGGGCGGCGCCCGCATAATCAGGGTCAAGGCCTACGACCCCCTCGTTATCAGTCCTGCCGCTGCTCGCCGCCTGCGCAAGGCCGCCGTCGGCCAGACCATCGCCTCGCTGGAGCGCTGTGGAAAGGTGCTCATCATCAACCTCTCCGGCGGGCACAGCGTCCTGCAGCGCTTTGGCATGACCGGGCAGATGTATCCCCTGCCCGCCTCGGCCCCCTTGCCCCCGCACGCGCGCATGGTCTGGGACCTGGGCGATGGCCGCCGCTTGGTCTACTGCGACGCCCGTCGCTTTGGGGAGACCATGGTGGTGAAGACCGTTGATCTGCCGCGGGTGTTGTGCGAGGAATGCAGGCTGGGAGAAGATGCCCTAAGCGCCGACCTATCGGCCACCGAGTTCCGGGCGTTGCTGGCTGATCACCGCACGTCCATCAAGAAGTTTCTGCTGGACCAGACCCACCTGGCCGGCGTCGGCAATATCTACGCCTCCGAGATTCTTCACCGCGCTCGGATTCATCCGGAAACGCCGGCCAATTCCCTCAGCCACGAGCAGGCCCGCAGGCTGCTTCGCGCCACCCGGCAGGTGATGCGGGAGGCGGTGGCCGCCCAGGGCACGACCATCTCCGACTACCGCACGGGGGAGAACCTCAGCGGGGGATACCAGAAGTTCCTGCGCGTCTACGGACGCGAGGGGCTTTCTTGTCGGCGCCGCGGGTGCTCGGGAATCGTGGTGCGCAGCGTGCACGCCGGCCGGAGCACCTACTACTGCCCCCTCTGTCAGCCTCCAGGGGGCTAGTCGGGTGCAGGGGAGGACGTGTCGGGGGCCTCGTCGTCTGCCTTTGCGCCAGAACAGGCGCACAATTCCTCTTCCCTCAGGGTCTTGTAGCCCTCCATGCAGAGGAACCCAACCACGACAATACCGGCGACGGGATCGGCCCACCACAGGCCCGCCCAGTAGTTCAGTCCCAGACCCGCGAGCAGTGCCGCCGACAGATAGGCGCAGGCCACCGTTTCCTGGGAGTCGGCCACCAGTGCGCGGCTCCCCAACGCTTGGCCGGTGCGCCGCTTCAGATAAGCCAGAGCCGGCATTATCACCAAAGAGACGGCCGCGATGGCGATCCCCATGAGCGTGGGGTGCGGCGGCTCCCGCGCAATCAGTTTTTCCAGGGACTCGTAGAGCACATACGCGGCCAGCAGAAAGAAGGTGTAGCCCACGAGCCGCGCTGCCCTGGCTTCCGTGCGCTCTTCCTCCTCGGCGGACAGGTCGGGGCGGCGAAAGCGCCAGATCATCACCGCGCCGGAAAGCGATTCCACGCCGCTATCCAGGCCGAAGCCGATCAGCGCAATACTTCCCGCGAGCATCCCGGTGACTACCGAGACCGCGCCCTCGGCCAGATTGTAGCCAACGGTGAAATAAGACAAGCCGCGGGCTCGGCGCTCAAGCCGCGGTCGGTTGGAGATGTCGCGGCCACGACCGCTCATGGCTCCAAATCCCTGCGGATGAGGCGGTAGGTGACCTTCGTCTCCGCCTGCGCCGGAACCGCGACCTTGAAGATCAGGTGCTGCGCGTCGTACCTGGTGACCTCGGCTGAGGCCTCCGAGACGTCCCCCGGCCCGGCCAGCCGCTCGCACACAGTGAGGGCGGCGTCCTTGGCATCGCGGTTGGTTACGACAATCTCGTAGACCTCGTCCAGGTCATACAGGGCCAGCCGGCCGCTGACGTCCAGCCGGAGGTTGACCTGCTTGGAGGAGACTAGCCGGCGCTGGACGCTCAAAGTAGGCACCGGCCCCGCATTAAGTTCCAGTGAGCGGTAGCGGGGGGTGTAGGAGAGGGCTAGGCTTCGCGTGGGCGTCCTGGGCACGGAATCGCCGGCGCGGACGATCTCCAAGCGACCCGGGGGCAGGGCGGTCTCACCGAAGTTGCCCGGCTGGCGGCCTGGTTCGCGCGGCAGGCAGAGCAGCGCCACCGGACTAGGGCCGTAGCATTCGGGATCGAAGCGATACTCGCCGGTCCAGGCCAGGTCCTCGATGGTCGCCACCGGGAAACGGGCGTCGGCCCCGGCGGTCAGCGACACGGTCAAGGCGGCGAAGGGGAGGCCCTCCACCCGCACCTCCTGCCAATCTTGCGCGCCCTTGTTGGTCAGGCGCAGCCAGGTCTCCCAAATGGCCCGATCCGGCGCCAGCCGCAAGACGTAGGACAATTCCCAGTTGAGGCTAGGCGTCGGGTAGGTGAGCAAGAACGTCGCCGGGCCTCCCCGGGCGGTCTCCAGCAGCCAGCGCACCCAGGTGGGCTTGTCGCTGAGGCTCTCCGTCGCGCGCACGGTCACTCCTTCTCCCAAAGGCCGCAGGCGCACTTGCTGGCGATCCATTCCCTCCGCGGGGAGAACAAAGGTAATCTCGTTCTCCCCCGGAGCGAGGAATACGGTTGCTGTCTGGCGAACTAACACGCCGCCCCCCGGCAGGAGCCGCAAGGAGACCTCGCCCGCCGGGTCGAGGCGGGCCAGATAGGCGGCGTGAGTCAGGGATACGCCAGCCAGAAGCAGCAGCAACAGCGGCAGGCGTTTGGTCATGCGCAGCCCTCTGTGCGGGTTCGGCGAGTGGCCGACAATTTCCTCGGTCGCCGGAAGAGACCTGCTTCGCTGTCTGCGTGCGCCGCGAAGGAGCAGTGGCGTGAGCGGCATCTATCCTGCACAATTCGGCATGGTGGGAGCCAGGCGGGAGCACCTGGAGCGCCTGCGCGCTTACGGCTTTCGCCGCGTCGAGGTGGTCCTCCTTCCCCCCGAGGACGCCGACTGGCTGCGCGACTATCTGGCCGGCATGACCCACGGCTACAGTTTCCACTGCCCGCTCTTCCGTCGAGAGGACTGGCCGGAATATCCGCTCAAGGCGGCGGTGATAGACCCCAACGACCAGCGCCGTGCTCAGTCTCTGGACCTTATGCGCCGCGAACTGGATCAGGCTGCTGAATGGGGAGCGCAGCACCTGGTGGTGCATCTGCAGCGGAACCTGCTCATGGACGGGGAATCTGCGCCCCCCGGCTGGGGAGAGCGAGAAGGCCTCGCGCTGGCCGTGGAGGCGGTGGGGGAGCTGCTTGAGCACAGCCGGGCGGTGGGGGTGCCGGTGCATCTGGAAAACATGATGGGGTGCCCAATCTTCCACAGCCCCGAGGCCTATCGGCGGCTGCTCAAGCAAGTGCCCGAGGCCCGGCTGTGCTTGGACGTGGGCCATGCTGCCTTGGATGCGCGGTACTTCACCTTCCGGGAGGCCGGCCTGGCCGCGGCGACGGCGCCGGGCCTGGGTTCGCTGCACGTTTACGACAACCGGCTCCCCGCACACATTGACTTCCGGCACTTGCGCGAGGCCGGACTGCTCAAGAAATATCCGGTGCATCCCGACCGCCAGGGGCGGTTCGGCTGGATTGACACTCGCGGCTGCCTCCGCGAGGCTCTGCAGCGCCAGGGTGACGCGCTGGTGACTTTTGAGGTATACTACTCGCTGGACACCGCCCACCAACACACCGTGGAAGGGCTGGATTGGGTGGTTGAGTTCTGCAGCAACGTGCGAGCAGCTGCAGCCCAGGGCTCGGCTTGATGAAAGGTGGAATCACTACGGCAGACTTCTACACTGAGAAGGTCCTAGAGCACTTCCGCAATCCTCGCAACTCTGGGGAGATTGAGGACCCCGACGCCATCGGCGACGTGGGCAACCCGGTGTGCGGGGACCTCATGCGGATTACCATGAAGATAAACCCCGAGACCGAGGTCATCGAGGACATCAAGTTCCGCACCTTCGGCTGCGGCGCCGCCATCGCCACCAGCAGCATCATCACCGAGATGGTGAAGGGCAAGACCATCGAGGAGGCCCTCAAGATTAGCAACAAGGACGTGGT
>CALFVE010000323.1 GCA_937928475.1 uncultured bacterium
CTACACAGTGATAGGCCATGTCAACAGATTTTTCGGCCAAGTTCCCCAGCCGCGGGCGAAAAGGCTGCAGCCACCCCGGTGACCGAGAGATAGCAGGCACAGAGACCTTGACTTCGCTGCGGCGCTGCGGTATCCTGGCTATCACTTAGTGATGGAAAGGGGCAGGCGACGCTGATGGCGCGCGCATATCTGGTCGCCTTGTGCTTGGCGGACAAACTGTGCCTGGTCGTGGGTGGCGGCCAGGTGGCTGCCCGGAAGGTCCACTCGCTCCTCGAAGCTGGCGCTCGCGTCCGAGTGGTTGCCCCTCGCTTGCGCCCTGAGCTGCAAGAACTGGCGATGCGGGGAGACATCGCCTGGGAGCCGCGTGGGGTTGTCCCCGGTGACTTGATCGGCGCCTTCCTCGTCGTTGCCGCCGCCGATGACCCCGCCACCAATGACCTGGTGGGCCGCCTAGCTCGGCAGGCGGGGGTGCTGGCTAACGTGGTGGACCAGCCCGATCTGTGCAATTTCTATGTGCCGGCCACCTTCCGTCGTGGTCCTGTCTCGGTGGCTGTCTCCACCGACGGCACTAGTCCCCTGCTGGCGCGGCGTCTGCGAGAGGAACTCGAGCAGCGGGTCGGCGCCGAGTGGGGAGAGTTGGCTGAATTGCTGGCCGGTTTCCGGCAGCAGCTGCCAGCGCACTGCCCCGACCTCCGCACTCGGGCTGAAAAGTGGGCGACTCTCCCGCTGGCACCGGTGCTAGCGAGGCTGAGGGCCGGTCGCCGTGAGGAAGCCACCGACCTGATCCGAGAGCATCTCGAAGGTAAGGGCGCGAGTCCCTGTTCGGAGGAAACCTGATGTTTCCTCAGACCCGCCTGCGGCGACTACGGCGTACCCCGGCCCTGCGCCGGCTGGTGCGAGAGACCTTGCTCTCCCCTAGCCATCTGGTCATGCCCCTTTTTGCCGTGCCCGGCAGTGGAGTCCGGCAAGAGATCCCCTCCTTGCCGCGCAACTATCACCTGTCGGTTGACGAAATCGCGGTCGAAGGGGAGGCGCTGGCGGAGTCCGGAATCGGCGGAGTCTTGCTGTTCGGCATACCGGAGGAAAAAGACGAGTACGCCACTGCGGCCTATGACCCCGAGGGCGTGGTGCCCCAGGCGGTCCGGGCGCTCAAGGCGGCGGCGCCGAACCTGGTGGTGATAACCGACGTCTGCCTCTGCGCGTACACGAGCCACGGGCAGTGTGGGGTCGTCCAGGATGGAGAGATTGTCAACGACGCGACCCTGGATTTGCTGGCCCGCACGGCGGTGGCGCACGCCCAAGCCGGAGCCGATATCGTGGCCCCTTCCGATATGATGGATGGTCGGGTGCAAGCGTTGCGAGCCGCGCTGGACGAGGCAGGCCATTCGCAGGTCGCTATCATGTCGTACGCCGCTAAGTATGCCTCCGCCTTCTACGGCCCCTTCCGGGAGGCGGCAGGGTCTTCTCCCTCCTTTGGGGACCGGCGCTCCTATCAAATGGACCCTGCTAACCGGCGGGAGGCCCTGCGGGAGGTGGAGGCCGACCTGGCGGAGGGGGCAGATATTGTGATGGTCAAGCCGGCGCTGCCCTACCTGGACGTGATCGCGGCGGTCGCGCAACGCTGGCCGGTCCCGGTAGCCGCGTACTGCGTGAGCGGCGAATATGCGATGGTGGAGGCGGCGGCGGAGAAAGGCTGGCTGGACCGCCGCGCCGTGGCCCTGGAGATGCTGACCGCGGCTAAGCGCGCGGGAGCCGACGTCATCATCACCTACTTCGCCCGCGAGGCCGCTGGCTGGATCGAGGAGCATTAGCCGCATGTTGATTTCCTGGAACATCACACGCGCCTGTAACCAGGCCTGCGCGCACTGCTATCGCGACGCGGGGACCCGCCAGGAGGACGAACTGACCACCTCCGTGGGCCTCGCGCTGATCGAGGAGATGGCTCGGGCCGGATTCCGCATCCTGGTGCTCAGTGGGGGCGAACCGCTGCTACGGGAGGACCTCTACGAGTTGATCGGGAAGGCGGCAGCCTGCGGGCTGCGCCCGGTGCTGGGGACCAACGGCACTCTTCTCACCACCCAGGTGGCCCAACGGCTGAAGGACCGCGGAGTGGCCCGCGTGGGCATCAGCCTGGACAGCCCCGAGCCCGGCCCACATGATCAGTTCCGGGGGATGGCGGGAGCCTGGGAGGGTGCGCTTGCCGGTATGCGTCACTGCCGACAGGTCGGGCTGCCCTTCCAGGTACACACCACCGTCACCCGGCGCAACGCCGAGCGTCTGTCCGACCTCATGCACCTCGCTGAAAGCCTGGGCGCGGCGGCGCACCATATCTTCTTCTTGGTACCCACCGGCCGCGGCAAGCAATTGGCCGACGAGATACTGGCTCCGGAGGAATACGAGGCACTCCTGCGGCTCCTCCTGGACCGGCAACGCCGCAGCCCGGTGGAGATTAAGCCTACCTGTGCACCGCAGTTCATGCGTCTGGCGGCGCAGGAGGGCTTGCCCCTGCGCTTTAGCAAAGGCTGCCTCGCCGGGACCGCCTATTGTGTCATCATCCCGAACGGCGAGGTCAACCCTTGCCCTTACCTGCCGGTGAGTGCCGGGAACGTCCGCGAGCAGCCCTTCTCAGTCATTTGGCGCGAGAGTCCCGTACTCAAGGCCCTCCGGGAGCAGGCTCTGCGCGGTGCCTGTGGTGACTGCGAGTACCAGAGTCTTTGCGGCGGCTGTCGAGCCCGCGCTTACTTCGAGTCAGGCGGCGACTTTCTAGCGACCGACTCCTGGTGTCTTCATGCCCAAGCCTGGTCTCACTAGCTTGCAGCGCCGCCTCTTGCAGGTGGTGCAGTGCGACTTCCCGTTGGTCTCCCGACCTTTTCAGCAGTTGGCTGAGCAAACCGGGGCCAGCGAAGAGGAAGTCCTCACGGCTCTGCGCGAGTTGCTGCAAAGGGGTGTGATCCGCGAACTAGCGCCAATCTTTGATGCCGACGGCCTCGGCTACCACAGCACCCTGGCTGCCCTCTGCGCCCCGGAGCCGGAACTCGAGCGGGCGGTAGCCCTCATCAACGCTTACCCGGAAGTCACTCACAACTACCTGCGTGCCCACCGCTACAACGTCTGGTTCACGGTCACCGCGCCCAGCCAGGCCGCGGTGGCCCGGATCATCGCAGAAATTCAGGCGAGGGCCGGATGCGGGCCCGTGCTCTCCCTGCCGACGCAGCGGCGCTTTAAAATCCAGGTCGTCTTCGATTTTGCCGAGGAGGCCCGCTGATGGAGGCGAGGGACTGGGACCTACTTATGCGCTTGCAAGCGGGCCTGCCGCTGTGCCCGCGTCCTTACCAAGAAGTCGGCAGGGCCTGCGGACTGGAGGAATCCGAAGTCATCGCGCGGGTGCGCCGCTTCCGAGAGGAGGGCCTCATTCGTCGCTGGGGGGCCCGGATCGGCCACCTGCAGGCGGGGATTCGCGGCAATGTGATGGTGGCCTGGCAAGTCCCCGAGCACCGAGTGGAGGAGGTGGGCAGCGCCTTCGCCCAGCACTCGGCCGTATCTCACTGCTACGAGCGCCAGGCGCCGCCCGAGTTCCCTTTCAACCTCTACACCATGGTGCACGCGCCGGACCTGGCGGTGGCCCAGGAGATCGTGGAGGGACTCAGCCGGATGGTCGGCGTCTCCGCCTACGAGATGCTCCCCACGCTCAGTGAACTGAAGAAAGCGTCTCCCCGCTTCTCTCCCCCGGCAGGTGACGGCCGATGAGCGGTCCGCGCTCGCGCGCGCTCTATCAGAGGGCGCTCCGGCTTCTGCCCGGCGGGGTGAACAGCCCGGTGCGCGCCTTCGGTACCGTCGGCGGCACTCCCGTTTTCATGGACCACGGCCGGGGCAGCCATCTCTGGGACGTGGACGGGAGGGAGTACCTTGACTACGTCTGCTCCTGGGGACCGCTGATCCTGGGACACGCCTACCCCGCGGTGGAGGAGGCTATCTGCAAAGCGGTCGCCCGGGGGACCACCTTCGGCGCGCCGACGGCGGCCGAGGTTGAACTGGCGGAACTGATCGGGGAGGCCTACCCGTCCGTCGAGATGCTCCGGATGGTCAACTCGGGCACCGAGGCCACTGTGAGCGCGGTGCGGCTCGCCCGCGCCTACACCGGGCGGGACAAGATCATCAAGTTCGCCGGGTGCTGGCACGGACACGTGGACGGCCTGCTGGTGAAAGCCGGCTCCAGCGGCTGGCAGTACGCCGCCGCTGATAGTGCCGGCGTCCCCGCCGCCTACGCTCGCGAGACCCTGGTCGCCCAGTACAACGACCTGAACAGCGTCGAGAACCTCCTGGCCCAGTACCCGGACCAGGTGGCGGCGGTTATCGTGGAGCCGGTGGCCGCCAATATGGGCGTCATCCCTCCCGAGAAGGGATTTCTGGAGGGCCTGCGCACTGTCGCCGATCGGTCCGGAGCCCTGCTGATCTTCGACGAGGTGATCACCGGATTCCGGCTGGCCTGGGGCGGAGCGCAGGAGCGTTACGGAGTGCGGGCGGACCTGACTACACTGGGCAAGATCATCGGCGGGGGTTTCCCGGTCGGCGCCTACGGCGGACCAGCCGAGATCATGCAGCAGGTCGCTCCCCTCGGCAAGATGGTGCAGGCCGGGACCCTCTCTGGCAACCCCGTGGCCATGGCGGCGGGAGCGGCCACCTTGCGCAGCCTCCGGCAACTGAACCCCTACGCCGAGATGCAGCGCCGGGCGCAGCAACTGGCGCAGGGACTTCAGACCGGGGCGCAGCAACACGGCGTGACCGCGACTGTCAATCAGGTCGGCTCGCTCTTGACCTTGTTCTTCGCTTCGGGGCCGATCAGGTCGGCTGGCGATCTGGAGCGCGTGAGCCGGAATCGTTATGCCGCCTTCTTCCATGCGATGCTCGACCAGGGCATCGCACTCCCGCCCTCGCATCTGGAGGCCTGGTTCCTCTCCGCGGTGCATACTGAGGAGGAGATTGACCAGACCCTGGAGGCCGCAGAGGGTGCCCTGGCGGCGGCCGCTGAGGTGTAGGTGGCCGTGGAGCCTATCATCATCGGGACTCGAGGCAGCGAGCTGGCTCTGCGCCAGGCAGAGACTGTGGCCCAGCTGCTGCTGCGCGCGCAGCCTCAGCGGCGGGTCGCCATCCGCGTGGTCAAGACCCAGGCCGACGAGAGACCGGATACCTCCCTGCGCGAGTTCCCCACCCCCGGCGTATTCGTGAAGGAGTTGGAGAAGGCTCTGCTGGCGCGGGAAATCACAGTGGCGGTGCACAGTCTGAAGGACCTGCCCTGCGCACTCCCGCCCGGGCTTTGCCTGGCCGCGTGCCCGGAGCGGGAGGACCCTCGCGACGCGCTTATCTCGCGGGACGACCTGACCGTGGAAAGACTGCCCCCGGGTGCGGTGATCGGCACGGGCAGTCCCCGACGGCAGGCACAACTCCGGCATCTCCGACCGGACCTGCGCTTCGTAGACCTGCGCGGCAACCTCAACACGCGCCTCCGCAAATTGCACACGGAGGGGCTGGATGCCTTGGTACTGGCGGCGGCCGGACTGCACCGCTTGGACCGACAGCGCCTTATCACCCAGTATTTGCCTGTCGAGCAGTGCGTGCCGGCCGCCGGCCAGGGGGCGTTGACCCTGGAGGCGCGTGAAGACGACCGCCTCCTGCCCCTTTTTCGCAGTCTGACGGACCCGTCGGTCGAGGCTGTGGTCCGCGCCGAGCGCCAGACCCTGGCCGACCTGGGCGCCGGCTGCACCACCCCGCTGGGAGTGTACGCGCAGGTTCGAGGGGAGGCATTGGAGATGCACGCCGCGCTGGCCTCCCCCGACGGCCGCTACCTCCGTCACGAGACGATCACCGGCTCAGCACGCGAGCCCGAAGAGACCGGCCGAGCCCTGGCCGCCGCCCTGCGGACCTGCGGCGCAGGTGGCCCAACCCGCGCGACGGCAATCGAGCCCTGAAATGAGAGGCCGGTTGGGCCCCACGGCAAGAGCCGGGGAACCACCTGCGCACCTCTGTACGGATGCAAGGCCCGATCTCCAGGAACTTCCCCTCTCGCGAAGACGTCAAAGTGCATAGAGATGTCCAGGGAGGCGATGGTGGGCGGGCTCTCGGCTGAGGGGCGTCCGCCGGTGATCTTCGGCGGGAGGTGTTGGTGATGCGCGCTTCGCGAAGGTTTCTGATGCTGCTGGTGCTCACGCTGGCGGCGACGGCGGCGGTGGCCCAGAACCCGCCCCTCGATCTGATGCAGGGACTGCGCAGCGGCCAACTGTGGGCGCAGTTCCGCGGCACCGGCGACCGATCGGTGAGCGGCGTGGTGGGGAACAACCAGCCCTTCGGGCAGCGGGTCTCTATTCCCTCGGGGCAGCAGTTCTACGCGCAGCGGCCTGGTCTGCAGGGGATGATGGGTCTGGGGTCGCTGCAGTTTGACCTGGGGCCACAGGAGGCCCGTTCGGTGATGCTGGCCGCGGTCTGCACCGCGCTGAACCTACCTTCGCCGACGCCCGAGGACACCATGATCCCCGTGCCCTGCCCGGACCCGCGCTTGGCCAGCGTGGCGAGCGTGCTTGACCGGCGGCTGGTCCCACAACCGGTGGTGCAACTGGCGGCGTGGGCGATCTCCAACAACCCGCCGCTGTTCGCCACCGAGGGCTACCTGGCGGAGGCGGTGCCGGGCACGGACTATTTCGCGGCCCTGCAGCGACGCGAGATCGTCGTGCAGGCCGCGGAATTGCTCGCCGAGGCGGGAGTAGCGCCGGCGGCCTTCCAGATGTTCCGAGGGCTGATCCCCCCGGCGCGGCCACAGCCGAGGTAGTGCAAGCAACGACTGAGGCCGCATGAGCGGCAGTTAGGCCCGCCTGCGGTGCTGCCTCACTCGGAGCGTCTCCCCCCGCCGGCCAGCGCCCCCTGAAGAGAGGGGAGCGAGGGACCACTACGGGGCAGGCCAAAGGCACTGCAAGTCTTCCTCGATTACTGCGTCTCCCCTCTTGGAAAAGGTGCCGTCGGCTGCAGCCGTTGGCGGGGTTGATCGGCCGGGGATGGAACTCGCGCCTTACAGCGCAGAGTATACTGTTGACGGACACCCGGTTGTGTACTG
>CALFVE010000324.1 GCA_937928475.1 uncultured bacterium
TTCCAGCCTGCTGGCCGTGGCTGCTTGGTGCTCGGCTACGCCAGCAACTCCCTTCGTGCGCGCCCGATGACCTCCCGGAGTGCCTTCTCCGTCTCCTCATCCATCCCCCGCGGATGGTAGTCTCCCAGGATCGCCTCCGCCTTTTCGCGCGCGAGGTCGGCAGCAAGTTTCTGCTCGCCGCTGAGCCAGGCGTTAAGCGGCTCCCGGCTGAACAGTCCCGGCTGCCAGTGCTCGCAGCGGAAATGGCGCGCGGTGTGCTCCGCGTCAAGAAAGTTGCCGCCGATACCGCGCTCCCGCAGCAGGTCCCAGGCCAAGGTTTCTCCGTTCACCTCGAAGCTGGCGCAGAAACGCTTGATCGCTCCCAGGTACTCGTCATCCACCACTAGTTGCACCGGCGAGTTGGCCTCGGCATTCGACACCAGCCCGTAGCATTCAAGACCGAGAGTACCGGCCATCACCGCCGGGATGGCGTTGAAACTGGCCCCATAGCCGGCCTCGATGTCCACGCCCTTGCTGTCGGAGTGCACGGCGCTGGCCCACAGTCCGGCGCGGTAGTGACGGGCCATCTGGCCCACCGCGAGCATGAGCAGGGCCCGCTCGGGACGACTGAAAGGGAAATAGCCAGAGCGCATGTCCAGGATCGAAGAGTTGGCCTGCAGGTAGAGTTTCCGCAGGCCGTAGCAGGCCCGGTAGAGGACACTGACAAAGAGCGACTCGGCGATCATCACGGTGGCGGTGGCGGCTAGCGTGACGGGCGCGGAGGCTCCGGCAGTGGGCATGAAGCCGATTCCTGCCTTGTAGCCCGCCTCCCAAAACCGCACAAAGATCTCTGCTTCCACCGCGCCGAAGCGCAAGGGACTGAGCAGTTCGACCTCGGCGAAGGTATAGCGAGAGGCCGGCTCACCCTTGTAATCGGCGAAGATGCGCCCCATCTCGAAGATGTAGGGAATGAGACGGGCATCGCGGACCTCGCCACAACCGGAAAGTTTTCTCTCCGCGTGCTTCCAGGCGACCAAGCGCATATAGAGCGGACCCAGCAGCGGCGGCACGTCGCTGGGCGAACCCATCACGCCCAGGCGGTCAATATTCGGCAGGGCATCGGCCAGGCGAGTCATGTCGGCGGCGGTCTGCAGCGTGTGCGGACGGCAGCGGCCCTCGAAGCCGAGAAAGTACTGAGGATAGGTCCCGGCCGTGGTCTCCATGCCCCCGGCGTACTCCCGGCGCTTGCCGTAGGGCAGGGTGCAACTCACGATCAGCGAGTCGTCCTCGTCGTACTCGTCGCTGGCCTCGCTGAGGAACTGCTCCATCCAGGCGCGGGGGAAACGGACGACCCGCGTCTTGTGGTCTACCTGCGCCCCCAGATCGCCGAGGAGTCCCAGCAAGAGCGGATGGCCAACATGCACGCCGATCTCCGCCAGAATGGCGAGCGCCTGGTCATGCAGCAGGTTCACTTCGGCCGGGGTCAAGACCTCGGCGCTGCTCCAAGTCCGCATGGGGCACCTCCCGGGATAGCCAGGGCGAGGCAGCCGCTACCGGACGATCACCCAGTCGAGGCTAGCTCCGGCGGGAGCGGGGGTCGCGAATTGCACCGTGAAGCCCTTCTCTGTTTTCTTCGCAACGCAGAAGGCGGTCAGCCAGGTCGGCGTGATGTTCACCGCGTAGGCCGCATCGCTCTCGGGAGTGGGAAAGTCCACAGTTAGTTCCTGGGCTCCCTCCGGCACGGGTACGTTGATGCCCCGCAGGTTCATCGCGGGTTTCTCCGAGCCCGACAGTCCCCGTAGACCCTGCAAGCCCCGGCTGTTGAGGTTCAGATCCCCGTTGACGAACTCGAAGGTCCCGCTGTGGGGGTCAACCGTGAGCTGGCTGGAGCCGTTCACGTCGTTGCGCCAGCGGATGGGCTGCGCCCGGTCGTTGGGCTGGGCGAAGAAGATGGCGGCATCGGTAACGTCGGCGCCGAAGCGGATGCCCTCGCGGGCGAGTGACTGGAGATTGAGCAGCGTGCCGTAAGGTGGCTTCTTGTCCTTGCGCTGTGGGATCTGGTTGCGGCTGGTGGCCATGCTGGAAATCGTGATGGCGTGAGGTATCTGGACGCGGCCGAGTTGCTCCATCTCGATAGTGGAGTTGTCCATGGTGGTAGGAATTTGGTCGAACTGACGAATGCGGATGGGCCGAGGGTGCCAGGGATCAGAGCCGATGGCCTGCTCGATGGGATCGCCGACTTCGAAGTCGAAACGACTTCCTCGGTCACCGTTAGGGGTAACTTTGATCTTGCGAGGCTCGTTCGCACCTACCCAGCCCCCGGTGCTGATGGCGTTGACCCAGCCCTGGCTGATGTCGTAGACCCAAGCGCCGGGGGCGATGGCGTAGTGCAGGGGGCGCTCATGGCCATCCCAGGTGTAGTTGTCGTCATCAAATAGGGTGGGCGCTCCCGCGGCCACCGCTGACCAGCGGACGCGCAGAATCTTGATGACCTTCGTTCCATCGGGATTACGCTCGAATCCGTTGATCTCGTACCAGCGGTAGACGGGCCGATTGGGCGCGCTGGCATAGCCCCCCACCGGCGAGGGATCATTGGGCGTGAGGATCTCCGAGTCGTCGGTGAGGGCGAAGTAGCGGCCGATCACGCTCTCGTCCCAGGGGCAGTCGGCAGAACCCAGGATCAGGCCGCCCTGGTAGTTGTAGACGTTGTGCGGACCGCCGATGATGCTGGGGTAAGACTTGCCCTGGTAGGTCCGGCCGGGAGGCACGACCAGCACGGTGCCTTGCGTGATCCACTTGTCTCGGTTGTAATTGATGAGCGGGCGAGAGTTGCTGAGCGTGTGCGCGTTGGTGACCCCCGCCTCGTAGGTAATTGTGTCGGTGCTCCAGTCCACAGCTTCAACCCGGGAGTGGAAGCCGTCCACCTCTCCGACCGTCTCCGCGTTGATTACGACGCCGCCCTCGTCCCCAAAACCGGAGAAGACGTTGCCCGTGTACTTCATCATCCCGCTGATGACGAAGGAATCGCCCACCGCGTAGTGATGGCGGGTAACCTGGAACTCCATGGACTGGTTGTCACAGTTCGACCAGCCCTCGATCTGCTGACCGTTGACCACGTGCTTATTGTAGACCAGAGCGTACTGGGGATGGTCGTACTCCAGGTCGGCCGTGAAGTAATTCTTGCGCTTCTCGGGGTCCCAGCCGATGCTCTTGACGACCACGCGGTCAAAGGGCTCAGCGTAGCCGACCTCGCTGCCGGTGATGTTGAGGTAAGCGCCTACCCAGATGCCGCGGATGGTGTCCACGTAGAGGCGGGCGTCCTTGCCCTTCTTGGCTGGCTCCGTGAGAGTGAGCATGTAGGACGAAGCGCCGCTAATCATGTAGTTGTGGATGCCCTCGTTGGAGTGAACGCCGCAGTGGGGCAGGCTCTGCTGGCCCATGTTGAGGTACCGCTCCAGCCTGAAAGGCGCCCAGACCCCGCCCTGCTCTTGCCCCAGAGGAGCCAGGTGGTAAGTGACCATGCCCTTGCGGTAGTCCACGATGGTCACGCCATGCCCGTTGCGGTCCGTCTGGGAGAGGTTCTCGACCTTCAGCTCCTTGGGGGCCTCAGCGGGGATCTCCAGGATGCCGCCGCCGGCCTCCATCAGTTGCTGGACCGCGGTCTCTAGGGTTGCGGCCGCTGCCGCCGGCGTGGAGATATCGCCGAACTCCCCCAGGGAGCGCACGCTGGTGGCGGCAACGGACATACTGAGTGCGCTGAACAAGAACAGGAGGGCCAGAAGCGACATGAGGCAACGTGCACGCATAAGGATTCCTCCTCTTGGCTTGGGGCCTAGACCCCGTATCGCTGGGCCATCTCCGGGTCGAAGGCGGCCCGACGGCCGGCGCAGACCTCGCGGCGGCACAGTTGGCAACTCTCGAAGGTCACCTCGGTCGGGAAGAGCAGACCGGAGACCGACTTGACAGGGAACATGAGATAACTGTCAGTCAAGCGCACCCCGATAAGGCCCTCAACATCCCCGAACAGCGAGAACAGAGGCACCTGCTGCGTGATCGGCCAGTCAGGCAAGGAACCGGGGTTCATCCTGGAGGTCTTGCCCAGGGCGTACTTCTCTCGCAGGTGTGCGAAGAGGTGGCTGAGCGCCGCCGCCAGGGCCTGGGCCTTGATAGTGTCCATGATATAAGGGGCCAGGAAGTCGTCGGCGGGCAAGTCCACCTCTTCCAGTTCCTTCCCGCAGGTGGCGACATAGGGGAAGACGCGCTCGACCGTCTCGAGATTCTGGCGCAGCACGCGGCTGGTAAAGGTCACCCCACCGATCTCCAGCCAGTCCTCTCCCCGGCCCTCTACGAAGCGCACGCCGTAGAGCGCCTGGGGCCGGGCGACTTGCTGGGCGAGTTCGACGAGACGGGTGACGCTACGCCGAAGGTCGGGATCGTCGGCGGGCAGACGCATGCGCGTCATGACCTCGTCGGCGTCAAAGGCCACGGGAATCATGTCGAGGATCATATATGACATGTAACGAGCTCCTCTGAAGAGGACTGGTCGCCCGAAGTGTTCGCCGCAGGTACCGAAGATTCCTGCGGCGGCCAGCGCGGCTCTTGATCTACCAGGCCCGAGACTACCAGTGAGAACCGAGCTTCGCCCTACCCGCTGAAAGAACAGCCGGCTCCCTCGCGCCAACTCCGCGCCAAACACTCCGCCGAACACCGAGGTGTCTGTGCCCACCCGAATGGCCCTGGTCCGCACCTCCCTCGGCAGTTTCTTGTCTGGAACAATTATGCCACATCGCCCCACCAGCGGGACGGCGAGGCTGCGGGCTTTCCAGACTCCAGGCCGCTCCCCTCCGCCAGAAGGCCTTGCCCTTGCCTCCGGCGAATCTCCCCCTCGATCGGTCCTTCGGGGGTGACGCCTTCTCCTGACTGCGCGGGGCGGTCCCGCTGTAGGGCGTGGCTTCCCCGCCTCGCCGGGCAGCCGCCCCTTCCGTCTCGGCAACAGAGCCTTGACAGGGGGGCCGCGAAGAGGGTATACTGTTTGCATTGATACTTAACCGAAGGAGCAACCGTGACGGAGGCGCAGAGACTGGCCCGCATCTTCAAGGTACTATCGGTGGACACCCGGGTGCGGATGATCCTCCTGCTCAAGGATCGCTCCCTGTGTGTGAACGCCCTGGCTCAGGCTCTGGGCATCACCCCGGCGGCGGTCTCGCAGCACCTACGCGTGCTGCGGGACGCGGAGATCGTGAAAGCGGAGAAGCGCGGGTATTTCGTCCATTACACAGTCAACGAAAACACACTAGGCGAGTGGAGAAAAGCGGCGAACGGCCTGCTGAGGAGAGGGGACTAGCCGGCTCTTCTTTTTGGACGAGGTTTCTAAGCAATCGCGCACATACCTAACAGAAAGGAGGCGACTTCCATGTCTAGCCCGAAGCAACCCTGCCAGAAGCCCGAGAATCTGAACGGCAAGCCCGAGGAGTGCTCCCCGGAGCAAATCCGCAAATGCCACGGTGACGTGAAGAAGCACCCCTGCGTGCCCCAGAAGCCGGCCAAGTGAAGGACAGCAGGGCCGCCCGAGCGGCCACCTGGACCGGCCCCGGGCAGTCCCACTCGGCGAGAGTCCAACAAAGAAGGTGACCAGCATGATGCAGTTCGACCTGGCCGGCCTGGAGGCCTACCGTTACGAGCAAAGGGAGCAGAATGTGTTCTATGAGGCGCCCGAGTTCAAGTTGCGGGTGATAGAACTGGCGCCCGGAGAGAGCCTGCCGCAATGCGCGATGGCCTCCCATGTTGTCTTTGTCAGTGTGCGAGGCGAGGCGGAAGTGGTCGCCGACGGGGAAGCAATGACTATTGGCCCGGGACAGTGTATCGTTACCGAGCCGGCCACTATCACGATGAGCAGCCGGACCGGAGCTCGGCTTCTGGGGATCCAGATCCGCGGAGGGCGAACGTGAACCGCGTCCGGCGAGGCAGCGCTTCTGCGGCGCCATACCCCAAGAACATGACTGCTACCGCTATCAGCGCCGAGGGGCTCGCCAAACACTTCGGCGAGGTGGCGGCCGTTGAGTCTGTCACCTTCAGCGTTCTGCGGGGCGAGGTCTTTGGCCTGCTGGGGCCGAACGGCGCGGGCAAGACCACCACCATCAACATGCTCACAGGGCTGGCCCGTCCGGACGCGGGCACCATCCGCATCGCCGGCCTTGACTGCACGGCCCGGCCCCGAGCGGCCCAGCACCTGATCGGTGTCGTTCCCGACGACAACAACCTCTACCCGGAACTCACTGGCTTCGACAACCTCCGTTTCTGCGCGGCGCTCTACGGAATGCGCAAAGCCGAGCGCCAGGGCCGGGCCAGAGAGTTGCTGGACGCCTTCGGCCTGGCCGAGGCGGCGGGCGGCAAGTTCGGCGGCTACTCCCGGGGGATGAAACGCAAACTCACCCTCGCCGCCGGGATTATCCACCAGCCGGAGATCCTGTTCCTGGACGAACCTACCACGGGCCTGGACGTGGCCAGCGCCCGGCAGATCCGGCAACTCCTCGCTGACCTGCACCGGGCCGGAACCACCATCTTCCTGACTACACACTACCTCGAAGAGGCGGAGCGGCTTTGTGATCGGATTGCCTTCCTTGTCGCCGGGCGCATCGTTCGCACCGACACCGTGGAGAATCTCTTGCAGCTGGTACGGGGGCGATACGTCGTGCAAGTCACGTGTACGAGGACGCCGCCGAGCCTAGCGGAGAAACTGACCGCGGCTTTCCCGGATTTCGGCTTCGACACCGCTAAGCCCGGACTGATTCGGGTGGAGGCCACCGGCCCAGTTCACGTGGGGCCGCTGGTGCGCTTTCTGGAAGAAGCGGGGGCGGAGGTGGTCGAGGCGGTCAGGCTGCGGCCCTCCCTGGAAGACGTGTTCGTGCAGATCACCGGCATCGAGGCCGAGGCCATGCGCAAAGAGAAGGAAAGGGTGCGGAGCGGCGAATGAAACGCTGGATCGCCTTCTGGAACATCTTGGTCAAGGACATGCGCACTTACTACCTGAAGCCCCCCAATATCAGTTGGGGACTGATCTTCCCCCTGGCCTGGACAGGAATGTTTTTTGTGAAATCCGGGGCCGGCCCGGAAAGCCTCCTGGCCCTGCTGCCGGGCGTCGTGGCGCTCTCCGTCCTGTTCGGCACCACCTCCTTGCTGGCGGTAACCGTGACCTTTGAGAAGCGAAATCGCTCCTTTGAGCGACTGCTGCTGGCCCCCCTCTCACTCGAACTGCTGCTGCTGGCCAAGACCGGCGGCGCGATCATCTTCGGGGTGGCCAACGCCTTCGTGCCGGTCATCATGGCAGCATGTCTTGCCGACTTGTCTCACATCGCCTGGAGCACCTTTGTGCCGGCCGTCTTGTTGATTGCTGTGGCCTCGACCTTTCTGGGACTGGTTATCGCCGTCGCGGTGAGCGAGGTCTTCGAGGCGCAGACCTTCTCCAACTTCTTCCGCTTCCCCATGGTCTTCCTCTGCGGACTTTTCTTCCCGGTGGAGAGCCTGCCCCTCTTCTTGCGCCCCCTGTCTTATGTGTTGCCCTTGACTTACGGAGCCGACCTGTTACACGGGGCTGTGGACAGTACTAATGCTCTGCCGCCGGTGCTCGATGTGTCCGCCCTTGCCCTCTTCTGCCTCGGCTTGTTCGTGGCCAGCCTGGGGAATGTCAAGCGCAAATGGATTCTGTGAGCGCCGCCCACGCCCGAGTCGCTCCCTGCAAGTCGGTACACACCGCGCCGGGCCGCATCGCTGCCACTGCCGGGGTCGGGCAATGGTCTGTACCCGCGCCCTGGGAGTTCAGCCGCGGCGGGCAGTAGTGGCCGCGAATCTCAGCAGGTGTTGGGGAGGCCCTCGTCATTGCGGGCCGCAATGGTGTAGGGGTGGCGCTTGAGCCTGCGGGCTCCGGGGACACTGTTGGGGCCGCAGCCGCAGACGTAGGTCGCGGCCCGCGCGCCTAGTTCCGGGCCAGGCCGCTCCCACATCTGGAAACTCTCCATGGATAGCGACACCGGCACCTGTGGGTCGTGGCGAGGGACCTCCCGCAGATAGGGACTGTCGGTTGGTCGTGGTAAGCCCTCCTCTGCGATGCAAAGCCCGAGACTGGTGCCAGCTGCCGGTGGTCGGTGCCGTCCCCGCGCTAGCGGAGACCATGAAGGACAGTCGCCACTTGCCTCTGCCGCAAGTGGGGCCGGTCCCCAGCGTTCGCTGGCTTGACTCCGCAGCCTCCTCCCCTCTTCCCCTCTTTTTCTTCTCTTCGCTCGCTCCAAGCCCCGCGACCGCGCGGGAGAGGAGGCCAGGCGCAAGGGCAAGACCCCTCCCGCCGCTGTCGTACGGTTGCTCTTCTCACCTGCTGCTTCCCTCGGGAGTCCGCACTTTCCTTTCGTGCCGGACCTCCAGTGTGCGCGGTCGGACCGGTTACTGTTGACCTTCGCTATCGGCTCCCCTCCTCCGCACCACGCGCACAAGCCGGGCCTGCCAGAATGCTGGACAGACCGCGCCACTCCAGGCGCCATTGATGACAGCCAACCTTATCCCGGCAGACCGGGCCAAGACGTCGCCCCGGGGCCCGGTTCCGGTATAGGGCCACGCCCCCCACCCCGGCAATCAGTCCGCCGACTTCCAGC
>CALFVE010000325.1 GCA_937928475.1 uncultured bacterium
CAGCCCCATCCGGCGCGCCTCCTCAAACAAGTCGAGCAGTTGCGGCCACTTGAAGCGCTGGTCCCTGAGCGCACAGGAGGTCTGCAGCCAGCCGTTGTCGTCGCGGGCCCACTCGGGAAAGTGGTCGGCGACACCGTACCGACTACGGAACCACTCGCCATATGCATCAGCGGCAGCGTGCCAGTCGCCGGCATGCAGCAGCACAGCATACGTCCAGGTGCGCTTCTCGCCCGCCGGCACGCAATGCTCCTTGCGCGCCTCCAAAGAGCATGAATCGCTGAAGCGAGCGAGGGTGGGCCGCAGCAGGAAACTGGTGCCGCCCTCGGTGGGTTCGCGGGTGGCAATGGAGAGACCGGCGGCCTCATCGTACAGGTCCGCAAAGCCCAGGGCCCCCCAACCGGGGTAGGGACGGTGCTCGGGCTGCGCGCCGGCCATCCAAGGCCCGTAGCGGTTGGTGTTGAGCCACCGGTCATCGTAGCCGCTCCATCCGACGCGCAACCCGGCCAGACGAGGGAAGTTGTACGTGAGAAGGTCCCACTCCGAGCGATTGTCCAGTTCCAGCGACCACAGCGATTCCGCTCCTGGGCCGAGCGTGATGGTCGCCCTCGCCTTGATCTTGCCCTCGAGCAGGTCATAGGCCAGGGTGAGCGACGGCAAGGCCCCGGTTGTCCCCGCAGACGTTCCGAGCAGGCGACCGTCCTGAGGCCCGAGCAGGTAGCGCGGCTCCGGCCAGGGCTCGCCCCGCTTTTTCAGTTCCAGCGAGAACAGCGGCATCGCAGCGGGCGGCGCCGCCAGCGTTTGCCGCAACTCGGCATTCTCCAGGCGGAACACACCTCCGTTGACCGCGTCCACCAGCAGGCGCGCCTTGCCATTGTCCGCCACTAGCAGACGCTGCGGATCGGCGGCGACGGTGGCGGAGAAGCCCTGGAGATCGGTTCCCTGCGCTGCCTCCGCCGGCACGCGGAGCCGCAGACGGAAGGACCCGTTGAGGGGCAAGTCTTGCGGGGGCTGCCAGGTCTTGCCGCCGTCGGTGGAGGCCTCCAGGCTCCCGCTGGCGCTACGGGCAACCACCTTGGCCGAGCGCAACCTCCGGGCGGCGGGGAGGTTGACCTCTTCGCTCTCGAGCCGATATTCACTAATAGGGGTCCGCCGCGGTTGCGCCTCCCCTTGCTCGGGACTCTCCGCCCCGAAGACAAGGGCGAACTTGTCCACCTCGGGAGCGCCGGGCCAGGCCCAGACGATCTGCAAGTAGTGGAAACCCGGCTGCATTCGCAAGCCCTGGAGCCGGGCCCAGCGCCATTTCCCCGCCACTCGCTTCATCTCCGCCTCCGGATCGAGTCCCGCGTCCCGAAACTCCCGCTCGCTCATCCACTGATGCCCCATCAGATGCGCCGAGACTTGCTTGTCGTGCCGGATACGCCCCCAGAGCACGCCGCTGAGCGGCTGGCTGGCCGAGCAGGAGTAGTAGAAGCGGAGGAGAGTGTAGCCACTGGCGTAGGCGCAGCCCTCCTCGGGATCGGTGCGAACCCCGCCACCTTCCCGCCAGAGGGATTCGTCGGGCTGTTCCGCCTCCCACACCACCGGGAGGGGACCGGACAGATCCAGACACTCGCTCATCGCAACAAACGAGTCCCCTACTCTCCTAAAGCCGGAGGTATCAGCCACCGGAATCGTGAAGGTCACGGTGAGCGACTCCTGCGCCCCGGCGGCAGTGACCAGAAACCAGGCCAGCAGTGCCACCGCCAGCCCGCTCACCGGTCGGCGACGACAACAACAGGAAATGTAACGCAACCTCGGTTCCTCCTGCCCGAGCCTCGCCGGGTATGAACCTGCCCCGCCGCCACCTCCACCCCCACCTACCGCAGCCGCAGAGAGCGCCGGACACTCACGCCCGTTGCCACATCGCGCAACTCCAGCCGCCATGCCCCGCGGGGGTCATTGAGGGCGAGGGGGATCGTCCCTTCCCCTCTTCCGGAGGGACAAGCCACGTTCTGCGAATATTGCCGGTGCGGCTTCGTCGCTCCCGGCGCGTAGACGTCCATGCGGACTACGTGATAGCCTGGACGGTTGTCGCTGACGCGGACCCGAACTCTCACCCCCACCGTGCTCCCCGGAGCCGCGCTGTCGGGAGCCTCCGCACTAATGCCCGCCACCTCATAAGGAAGCAGCGCGTAGACTAGCGGCCAGCCCCGAGCAATGGTCACCTCCCATTCCCTAATTCGGCCCAGGGCCTTTCCAGCGCGGAGGTCATACACGAAGGCCGCCTCCGGCAAGCCCACGTGGGCCGCCTGGGGCGGTAGCCCGCGCACGAGGATGTCCTGGGCGAAAGCGAGATAACGAAGGCGCCCGTCAGTGAACAGCACTTGCTGAACGCAGCGCGGTCGCTCCCCGTCCGCCCCGCGCAATTCGCAGAAGGGTTCGACGCCGGCGGATTCCAGCACCGCCGCGAGAATTCTTTCCAGCGGCGAGGCGGCAGGCTTGCGCCGGTCCTCATTCAGGGCGCTCAAGCCCAGGTTGAGGGTGATCGCACAGCCCTTCCCGAAGCGGTTGACGATCACCACCGGGGTCTTGCCCTCCGCCGCCAGGCTTCTCCCGGTGGTAGGTTCCAGGCCGGGTTCGAGGACCTGCGCAGAAAAGGTCTCCAGACTGAGATTCGCCGCCGCCGCCACGCCGCTCAGGGTCCCCCGCAGGGCGATTTCTTGCGTCACCGGAGCCGCCTGCAAGCCGGTCAGTCCGGCCGCGGCGCGTACGCCCAGCACCTCCGCCAGGGGCCGCCTGTCCCTCAGCCTCCCCACCCCCGTAAATAGGCCCGCGCGGCCGTCCACGACCAGCGTCCCCCCCTCCTCCACATACTGGCGCAACGCGGCCACCTGCCGATCCGAGAGACACATGGCCAGCGGCAGGAAGAAGACCCGGAACTCCGCGGGCGACAGCCCTTGCTTCTCCAGCATGTCAGCGTACACGTGCCCGTACTGGCACCCGTAATCCCTCAGTCCTCGCAGCAGCCCTTCGTGCTCTTGACGCCAGGCGAAATCGCCGGCCAGCGGCATTCCCGGCACCATCTCTGCTTGCAGTACCGAGGCGAACATGTCGGCCGGCGAGTAGAGCACACCGACCGGAGAGGTCTCCCGGCGGGCGTGGAGCAGCAACTTGCCCGGGCCGGAGGTAGTCTCGCGCAGCGCCTCAAAGAACCACTTGCCGAAGTTGCTCTGCGATAGATCAGGATTGAAAGGAATGTAGTCACAGCCCCAAGAAGTCCACCACCAGACCGAGTTGTCCCCCGCCAGCAGGCAATCCCAGGGAAAAGCGTGCCAACCCTCCTCGACATCGGCCACGCCGTTCCCCCACTTGCCGGTGAGCGCGTCGGAGCGCTTGAAACTGCGCACCAGTTCGCTGGAGAGCCAGTCGGAAAGGTAGGTCTGGTTCAGTTCCAGGTTCTGCGTGAGCCGGAAGAAGTCGCAGCCCGACTCCCAGCCCTGAGAAGTAATGCCGTCCCAGCCCACCTTGGCGCCGGGGTCGGCGCTGCGCACGGCCTCGGCGAAGTACTCGTGAGCCTCGGCGAAGGCGCTGTCCATGAAGAGTTTGTGCTCGATCCAAGGCGCGAAACTGGTGGTGCGCTTCGCTGCCTCGGGCAGCAGCATGGGCTGAATCTCCGAGAAATCGCCGTAGTTCGTGTCCCAGGCACGGTTGAGTTCCTCGACCGACGCGTACCGCGCCTTCAGCCACTCTCGGAAAGCAGCCACACTGTGCGGACCACTGCAGCAATCGCCGCGCCCATAGTTGAGGCGGTTCTCGTCGCCGAGCGTGTAGGCCGCCGGGCTGAAAGGCGCAGACTGACGGCAGGTGCCGACCAGGGAATCCCAGGTGGACTGGCGGTAGTTGGGGTCGTGCAAACACGGTACCCGGACGTGATTCTCGTCGGCGGTGCCGCCCAGCCAGGTGACATACGGCACCAAGCGCAGCCCGGAGCGCGCCGAGAGCCAGTACTCGCGGGCGGCCGCCTCCTCCTCGTAGCCGCCCATGTGACACAGGTCCATCATGTCGGCGCCCCACTCGTAACACAGCCGGTCGGTGCGCTGCAGCACCGGCTCCGCGCCGGCGTAACTCCACATCAGCCCGCTGAAATCGTCATAGGGATAGGGCAGCGCGACCGCAAAGCGCTGGCGGGCATGAGCCACGGCGCGCCCGCCGTCAGATAGGGCAAGGTCCAGTTGGTGGCAGACCGTCACCGGCCGAGGGAGGCTCAGGGCAACCTCCAAGCGCCCGCCGCCCGCCGGCACCGGCGTCTCCTCTCGCGCCAGCAGCCGCCCGAAGACATCGCTGACCTCCCAAGTGAGGCGAGCGGCGCGCGGCAGGTTGCCTACCCTCACCGAACATTGCAGGCGGCCTCCGGTGGGGAGTTCGACCTTCGGTACGAGTGTCCCCGGAGGTTGCCAGACCGGGGCTAGCCGGATCTCCTCCAGGCTCGGCCCCGCCACCGGGGGGATCCAGGCGAATCCCCAGCCCAGGCAAGCCCCGTTTGGGTCCTGTACCACCACATCCGCGAAATGCTCCCGACCAGCCGGCAGGGATGGCAGCGCTAGCCGCTCCGCCGGCAGGGGCAATTTGCTCTGCAGCAGGACCCGATCGAGGTCATCCTGCACCCGCACCAAGAGCGTACTGCCCGGCGGGGCCGGAGGATTCAGCGACCAGCGCAACTGGCCGCGTTCGGCCTCCTCGGTGCGCAAGCCCACCTGGACCCTCGGCGCACGGTTGGCAGCGGCCAGGGCAGCACGCGCACAGAGCGCCAGACACCGATCCATCGCTCCCCTCAAGCCCTCCGCGGCCCGGTTGACCGGCACTAGCGCGCTGTAAGTGCGGGTGTTGATGCGCAGCACCACGACCCGGCCCTGGCCGTACCGATAGACCTCAACGGGAAGCCCCTCCCCTAGCCTCCCGCCTTCTCCCTCGCGGTAACCAGGCACTTTGTCCCAGGCCATTCCGGCCAAGATTTCTTCTGCCGCCCCCGGCTCTGGGGATTGGAAAATCTCTTGAGGCCAGCCCTCCAAACGGCCTGGCGGGTTGGCGATGAGCAGACCCTTCCCTGCCTTCACCTGCTCCAGCAGGAGCGCGCGCACAATGCTGGGGATGGCCGCGCCCGTAATCCCTGCGCAGAGGAACAACTGGGTGTCGCCCCGACTCGCCAGTTCGACGGCCCGCTGCACGGCTACCCCCATCGGGATGGCCCCGATCCCGGTGGTGCCCGCATAGGGCCAATATTCGGGAAGGGACAGGCCTTTATCTCCGTCAAAGTAGATATGCTCGACCTGCAGGTCCAAGCGGCGGGCCAGTTCCATCGTCTCCCAGGCCCGCCAGCGCGAGCAGAAGAGCACCGTCTCCAGGGGGCCGCCGGGCAGAGATCGCGCCCAGGGGAAGGCCAGCGGCTCGGGGTCGGGCCGCCAGTATTCAGCCGGACGCTCAAAGAGATGCCGGTGCTTGTCCATCAGGGCCGCCCTCCGCGCAGGCAGAACCGGCATGGCGGGCAGAGGCTCTCCCTCCGGATCGGGCAGACTCTCCAGCAGCCGGGCCTCCTTGTCCGCAGTCTGGCGAAAGTAATCGCGAGTGGCCTCATACTCGGGCAGACTGGGAAACTCGTAGAGACCCAGAGCGAAGGCGCGGGCCTCGGGCTTGAGTTCTACCGTGGTCACAATGCCGTACTCGCCCACTGGAATGGTGACCGTGGAAAAAGCCTGCGGGGTGCCGATCAGCAGGCCGGCGGAACCGTTTGCCGGGCGGTCGGCAGTAGTGTCCTCATAGAGCACCCAGCGGTCCTTGCCGAGGTCGAGGTTCACCGTTTGGCCCGGACGCCAGGTGCCGGAGGCAGTGGTTACCGCGCGGTTGCGGGGCATCTCGAAGGTGGCCGGATAGCAAGAGAGCCGCAGGTAACTGCGCTGCACCGGCGTCTTCGGCTCGTAGGTGCCGAACATGAGCAGCTTGTCGCTGCCGGTGGCTAGCCCGAACCGGACCCAGGCCCGGACCTTGGGAGTATCCCAGGCGTACTCGACCAGCCCGTCCGGCCCGCCGCCGCGTACCACCCGAAAGGCGGCCGGGCGCTTGGAGAGGTCCTCCTCGTCGAAATACCAGTTGAAAAAGGCCTGCCAGTACCAGTTAGCCTGGCTGGGAGCGGTCATGCCGATGGGGATATATCCGGCCGTCCAGCCCCACCAGTCGGAGGTCGCCTCGCCTGGCTTGTCCGGACTCACATTGAAATCGTAGACGAGCGTATACGAGTTGACCTCATTGGCCAAAGTGACCGACTGGATGGTGCGGGTCCCGCCGGCGAAGGCCTTCACCTCAGCGGGGGGCGCAGACACATCCACGGCTCCCCCCGCAAGGCCAGCGCTCAAAGCCAGAAAGCCGGCTGCAAGGGTGGGAGTCAATCGCAGCGCCGACATGAAGAACACCTCCTGCACGCGCGAGCCGCGGGCTCCGACCGGGGAAACGAAAGCCACCTGCGGGGCGGACCTCGCCAAGCGTAGCGCGGCAAGGTCCGCCCAG
>CALFVE010000326.1 GCA_937928475.1 uncultured bacterium
GTTTGGTCGGTAGACGCGTCGTCCACCACAATCAGCTCGAGATTCTCATAGGTCTGCCGCAGGCAGGAGTCAAGGGACTCGCGCAGATAGCGCGCGCGATTGTACGTCGGCAGCACGATGCTGACCAGCGGTCTGTTACGAGTGGCCCCGTCCATGGCAGCTGCTTGAGGGGTGAGTCACTTGGCTATCCCCTCTTCTTCAGAACCTCCTCGACATACTGGGCGCCTCGTCTGGCCTTGTCTGCCATTTCCTCGTGGACGCTCTCCAGTCGGGCGGCGACCTGCTCCCGATCCTCCTCCAGACGTTCGAAGGTCGCCAGCAACTTCGCTGCATCTGCTTGCTCCCCCGCCAGCAGGTAGTCCGTGTGTCCGAACAGGTCCCGGCAGATGCCCCGCGCCTTGAGGCTATAGGAGAGGGCGAGCGTGGGCACCCCCGTGGAGTAGCTGGCGATCGTCGCGTGGGTTCGAGCCGCGATCAGGTACTGGCACTTCGAGATGATGTACTTGTACTCCGGGGCCCGCAAGTCCCCGGGCGCGAGGGCTACTTCGGCCCGGTCCACGAAGACCTGTAGGGCGGCCATGAAAGCGTGGTCCTCGCAGTCCTGGAAGCCCTCGATGCTCCCTCCGGCGACGTGGGGGATGAACAGGACCTGGTATCGCTTGCGGTCTATCAGGTCCCGCAGGAACCGCACCATTTCCACATCGAGCCAGTTCCCTCGCTCTTTCGCCAGGCGCGCGACCAGCGGACTCACGCACACCCCGACTACGCGGTCCCCCGGCCAGAAGGGCGCGAGGTCCACCTCCTGCGGCTCCATCACCCACGCCGGATCTGCCACCATCCGCACGTTGTCCCGGATCCCATGCGCTTCCAGGTATTCCTGCGTCGCGGTCTCCCGGGCGGTGATGAGGTCCACTTGTCGCAGCCGGTCCCACACCGGCTGCCAGCGGGCGTTCTCCGGGAAGGGCCCCACCGAGGCCCCCCAGATCACTATCGGCTTGCGCAGGGCCTTAGCACAGTCAATCAGCTTGAGGAAGTAGCTGGGATACCCGTAGTCCGCCGAGTAGTTATCTCCTCCCACCGACAGCATCACGTCGCACTCGCGCACCGCGGGCAGCATCGGCGTCAGCGGCACCCGCCAGGCCAGGCTGGGCGCCAACAGCCGGTACCGCTGCCGCTCGAACCACGGCGTCCGTCCCGGCTGATAGACGGACTTGTCCCGGCCCGGCACGATCTCAAGGGGGAAGCCCCAGTCAACTTCCCGGTCCCTCTCGGCTGAATCGCTGGCTAGGACCAGGTCGCAGTCCCCGAAGTGCGCGCGCAGGATGACGGCGGTGCCGCGGACGATCGCCTCACAGCCCCGATTGTAAGCGCCGCCGTGACCAGCCAGGAGTACCTTCACTGATTCTTCTCCAAGTGACGAGCCAGCGCCTGGAATCCGCGCCACACCCAGCGCAGCCTTGCTGCCAGACGCCGCTCGGTCTGTTCTCTGAACCTAACCCACCCTACCAGCAACTCCAACGCTCGGTGGCTCAGCCACCCGAGGGGAGTGCCATACCCGCGCCCCAGCCGCCGGGACCAGGCCGCGTACCGGCGATGCTGCCGGAAGGCCCGGAGGGTTTCTCGATCAGGAGCCCAAGGCTGTCCAGCCGGCGCCCACTCGTACAGCGAGTGGGCAGTCCGGTTTCCGTCGGCCAGCAGCGTCCCCACCGCCCGATGCTTGTACCAGATCGCCCCGGCCTGTGCCTGGAGGACCGCCTCCCGGGGGAGAGGCTCCGCGACCACCCGCCCCTCGGCGATCTCCTGCTCCAGCAGTTCCCGGATCTCCGCCGATCTGGTTACCACTATCGAGGTCCCGGCCGGGACCCGGTAGTACTCCGGCAGCCAGGCGTCCATAAAGGAGGCGTCAGCCTCGGAACCGAAGACATCGGCGCAGTAAAAGCAGCAGTTCCAGGCGAAGAAGCGTCTACCCCAGAGGAAACTGGGCAGGCCGGTGAACGGCACGACGGACGAAAGCCTCCCATCCGGCGCTTCGGCCTGGAAGCCATAGCCAAAAGCGCCTCCATCCCGGTCGCTCTTGAGGCGGTACACTGCCCTCCGCAGAGGGCCAGATACACCTGCCTTTGCCGCCAGGAAGCGCGTGTACTGCCGCGTGTTGTTGTGCCCACAAACCAGCCCGAAGAGGTAGCGGAGCCGGCGGCCCAGCACTGGGACCTTTCTCGCCGCAAGCCTCAGACCGCTGGTGGCACACGGCAGCCCCACCACGGCGTATCGCCCCTCCTCCGCCAGTATCGTCCCGATTGCGCCGGAGAACTCAACCGGCGCATACTTGCTCCCGGCCGCGGCCTGCACCGCCTCCCGATCGGCCGTTACCATCGGGGCAAACCAGGTCTCCGGGTCGCCCGTATCCCCCACCACTACCACCCGGTCTACGTCCCCCCTGTCAAGGAGCGCCGTAAGGGTGCGGGTAACCAGGCCCCCGGAGGCCGCCCGTTCCCTCTCGCCGGGCACGGCCGACCACCCCACATGAATACTGGTCACCGGTCCGAGCGGATCATCCGGTTGGAATGCTTTCTTGACGAAAAAGGGACACACTCCCAGGCACAGCCCGCATTCCGTGCACGGCCCTTGCTGCGCCGGCGCATACTGCCCCTCGCGTCCCATCCGCATGGCCAGGCATCCTGCCCCCGCTACTCCCGCGCACACCCCGCAGCCACAGCACAGGCCCCTCGCCGCGACCTCGGTGATCACGTTCGCCTGTCGCTTGCCCATCGCGGCTATCCGCTTCCGTTCAGCCATTCACAGTCTACATTCAC
>CALFVE010000327.1 GCA_937928475.1 uncultured bacterium
ATTCGCCGAAGTGCTGGAACCACCAGTAATCATAGCGGTCGTTGTCCAGGTTGTCATATAGCCAGTGGATGGGCCGCCAGAACTCGCGCACATTCTGCGCCGGGACCATGTACTCGTCCCAGGGGGTGAAATCCGGCTTGAGCAGCCAGTCCACCAGCGGCAGGGCCCGGGGATTGTGCGGGTCAAAGTCCGGGTGCAGGACGGTCTCGCCGTAGAAGTGAAAAGCCCACTCCGCGCCGGCGTACATGTGCTGGTCATAGACCTGGCCGTTCTCCGGCACAATCGCCGGGTCATGGCTGGAGAAATCGCCGCAGATGAGCAGGTCGGGATGCCGCTCGCGCAGGAAGGCGATGGCGGCGGTGTGCTGGGCGACACCCTCGGGGCCCTGGGGGAACTCGCTATACTCCGGCTCGTTGTGCACCTCAACAAAGGCAATCCGGTCCTGGAGGCCCTCGCGCTCGACGGCTGCCAGCAGCCGGTCATGCTGCCGCGCCATGAGCATGAAACGCTCGTCCCGCGGGTAGTCCATGACCTCCGCGCGCAGAGCCGGGTCGGCGACATGCCAGGTGGAGTCCTGGTACTCCCAACTGGTGGGGATCACATAGAAGTCATCCCGGCGCGCGAGTTCCAGCAGGCGCAGCACCCGCTCCAGGACGTTGAGCCGGCAGCCGCGGGCCTGTCCCACCGTGCGCAGGTTCTGGCCGTGTCCAGCGATCCAGGGACCGAACTCCACCTCGCCGCGCGGCTTGCCGTCGAGGGTGAAACACCAGTTGAGGCCGGCGTCAATCCGCACACAGTTGAAGCCGCGCAGGGCCAGGCCCGCGCAACACGCCTCCAGGTCGTGATATGGTTCTCCTCGCCCCGCCGCGGCGATCCAGGCCCAGATATAGCAGCAGATAGCGAGCCGGGGAGGCAGGTGGGAGGGAACAGACTGTATGCTCGCGGTCATGCAGAATCACCTGCTGGCTGTAACAAGGGACTTTGCGGGGCGCCACTGCGCGGCACAAGGTCCCTGCGTTTGGCGCTTTTCACTGGCGGCTGGCCCTTGCCTCCCTGCGACCGCCAAGGCGGAACCGGACACCTGGGGGGGACGGACACCTCCTGCGCGGACTCGAGAAACGTCAGTCTGCGGGAGACGGCTCCGGGCTCTTCACGGCGAACTCCTCCGCCGCAATGACTTCCTCCTCGGCCCACCGCTCCGATTCGTCCAGCCGATCCGAGGTTACGCCCAGGCCGAGGAGCGCCGCTCGCATCCGGGGCAGGGGGTCGCGGGCCCGGCCCTCGGCCTCCTGCTCGGGCGTGCGATACTCGCACTCGTCGCTGCGGGAATGGCCGCATTGCCGCCAGGTCAAGGCCTCCACCAGCGTCGGTCCACCGCCGGCGCGGGCCCGGTCCACTGCCGCCTGGGTAGCCTCGCGCACCGCGAAGTAGTCGTTGCCATCCACGGTTACACCGGGCAACCCGTAGGCCGCCGCGCGTTCCGCGACCGAGGTCACCCGAAAGGCCTCACTGACCGGGGTGCTCATCGCATAGCCGTTGTTCTCGCAGAAGTAGATGACAGGGAGTTGCCAGATAGCGCCCAGGTTTACCGCCTCGTGAAAGGCCCCCTGGCCGGTAGCGCCATCGCCGAAGAAGCAGAGCACCACGCGGTCGGTCAGCAGGAGTTGCTGACTCAGAGCCGCACCGGTAGCGATTGGGATCATGCCGCCGGTGATCCCGTTGGCGCCGAGGAAACCGATCTCAGGGCAGGACATGTGCTGGGAGCCGCTGCGCCCGGCGCAGTAGCCGGTGGCCTTCCCCAGGATCTCCGCCAGCACCTTGCGGGGATCGCCGCCTTTGGCGATCAGGTGTCCGTGGCCGCGATGGTTGGAGGTGACCCAGTCGTCCGGGCGCAGGGCGGCGATGGCACCTACCGCGCAGGCCTCCTGGCCGATGCAGAAGTGGGCGGTGCCGGGGACCTTGCCCTCGGCGAATAGGTCGCTCAGCCGCTGCTCAAAGCGGCGAATCAGGTACATCAGGTGATAGTGCTGAACTAGTTCCTCTAGTTCGTATTCGCAGGCGACCGTGTTGCTTCACCTCCGACTCCCCTTGGTCAAAGGCTCGCCCCCCTGGCAGGGCCGCGAGGAACGGCCTGACCGCCGGGAGGCGCGGCAATCCCGCCCGTCTGCGGCGAAGCGAAGCGGCGGCGTGCTCACGGCTTCCTCAGGAGCGCCTTCGCCTTCCGGAAACCCTCCCTCTCTTCAACGAGGACCTCCGCACCGGCCGGCTGATTCCGCAGTTCGCCCAGGGCGACAGCTACACGCAGGGCGAACTGCGCGCCAAAGGCGTAGTACGGAGATTCACCTGGCGCGCGCTGCGCGCGCCAGCCCTGCCCTGCGAGAGAGGGAGACGCAGTGACGCTGCCTTCTAGCGCTGCAACGCCTTGCTGCGCCTGCTCTATCTCTTGTAGGCGCGCAACTTCATGTTCCGCCCGCCGTTGCTCAGCCTGCCGTTCCTTGGTCAGGGCCGTCGGCGGCGAGACTGCCGCGAGTTCCGCCAGCACCGACGCGCCCCGAGTGTGGGCGAACTCCGCCCTCTCCAGCAGGAACACCGCCGCCGCCTCGATAGGACAGGCCGCCAAGCCTCTGTCCCCTCCGCTCCCCTCCACCGGCCACCGACCACCGACCATAGACCTCACCAGCGGCTCGCTCAACGCCTCGACGCCGCCCACCAGCATCGCGTCTACCGTCCCCCGCCGCAGGAGATCGCAGGCCCAGTAAAGCGCCGAGGCGGCCGAGAGGCCCCCGTCGGTGAAGGTGGCTCCCGGCGCGCGGATGCCCCACTCAATCGCGATCAGGCTGGCCGGTGCGTTGACGAAGGAATGCATGAACAGGAGCGGGGAGGCGAGCCGCGCCCCCTTGGTCTGCACGCGTTGGGTGTTGGCGTACATGGAGTCCAGGCAGCCGTACGCCGTGCCCAGCCCCAGGCCAATCCTGTCCGCTAGCGCAGGCGTCTCGCCTGCGGCCGCCTCACCCCCTGACCCCTTCTCCCGCCGGGAGAGGGGGAGTCGGAGGAGGCGGTTCTCGTCCAGCAGGCCGCCCTCCCGCAGGGCCAGCGCCGCCGCCACCAGCGCCAGCTCCGAGCAACGGTCCAAATACGTCTTCTCGGAGGGCAGATACTGGCCCAGGTCCACCTTTGGACACTTCGCAGGGGAGGGCAACTCCTCCTCCGAGGCCAGACCGTCAAGAAGCGCCTCCAAGCCCAGGCCCCAGGGCGTGATAGCGCCGACGGAGGTAACAATCACGCTGTCGCCTGAAGTATCCATGTCAACCCAGATGCTGCGTCAACTGCCGAGCTCCCGCCGGCGACAGTGCAGCGCCCCGGACTTAGCGATTGAGACAACAGCGTACGACTCCGTCCCGGCCACGCCTGCCGCCCAGCAGGCGCCGTCCGACGGCTCGGTCAGCCGCTCCGGCGGTCCCCACGTTAGCCCGCAGTCCGACGAGGTCATGTAGTAGACCGAATGGGGCCGGTCGGGGCCTTCCGGCGAATCCGTCCAGGCCAGGTGCACCCGCGCGCCGCAGGCGTAACTCTTTGCGTGGGTTGCCCAACTGCGCGGCACGTTCACAAAGGTAAGACGCTTCGGCTCGGCCCAAGTCTCCCCCTTGTCCTGCGAAACCGCGGCGAAAAGCGCCGCGTCGCCCTCCCAGTTGCGCCCGTTGAATACCTGCCCGTCCTCCCAGAGGCAGCAGACCCGGCCCTGCGCGTCGGCGACAATCTGCGGATGCCGCGTGTGGGTCGGCGCGCGCGTCAGGCGCACCTCCGGCTCCCAGGTCCTCCCGCCGTCGGTCGAGCGCCGGTAGTAGATGTCCCAGTCCCACTCCTGCCGCGCGTTGCGCCGGTCAAACCAGGTGACGTGGACAAAGTCGCCGGACACGGCAATCGCCGGGCGCATGGCGGTGGCCTCCGGCTCGGTCAGGCGAATTATCGGCTCCCAGGCCTCGCCGCCGGCGGCGGAGCGCAGGTGGTAGATCTCGCCCCAGGTGTGCAGCCCGCCAGGGGTAGGGTTGGCCGAGCGATGACTGGCCCAGGCCACATGCACCTCACCGTCGCCGATCGCCGTCGCCAGCCGGAAGAGGTGGACGCCAGGCGTGAGCCGCTGGTCCGCGCCCCAGGTCTCCCCGCCATCGAGGGAGCGCTTGTGGAAGACCTCCCAGGTTCCGTGGCGGCTGTCCGGCCAGATGAGGTGCAGAGCGGAGCCGCACACCTCGAGGGAGCAGGGATAGTGCGCCGTGCCGCTGGCGACGACTTCTACCAACCTTCCCCAGGTCTCGCGCCGATCCAGGGAGCGCCGATAATAGAGGCGCTGCGCGCGCTCCCAGACGGCGTGGACGGTATCGCCTTCCACGGCCAGCGGATGCGTTCCCCCGGGAGACCCGGTGGCCTCGGTCTCGCTGAGAGAGGAGAGCGGAGTCCAGTGCGACTCAGAAGATGCGCCAGCGCTCTGGGGATTGTCGGGTTCGGTCACCATCAGAAATGTGCCCGGTAGGGGCGGAACTTCAGCTCCGCCGGCTGTTCGCGAGGCTGGCACTTCGCGTGCCGCCCGGTCGTGATGGGTGCGGCTGCGCGGCCGGGAGGGAGTGGCGTAGCGCCAGGCGGAACAGAACCCTCTCTTCCGACCTAGACGCCGGTTCTCTCCCCCGCAAGCGGGGGAGAGTGTGGAGTCACCGAAGGGTCCGCGGCCTTGGCCGGGATACCCTGCCCCCCGCTCACGTGTCGTGTCTCGCGACCTGTCCGCTCACCACTTTCCCCAACACCACCGCCGCATTGCTCCCGCCGATCCCCGCCGAAATGCTGACTGCGTGGCGAATCTCCTGCTTCTGCGCCACGTTGGGTACGTAGTCCAGGTCGCAGGCGGGATCGCGCTCCTCAAAGTTTACCGTCGGCGGCAAGACCCCCTCGCGCAGAGCCAGCACGGTCGCAATGACCTCGATGGCCCCCGCCGCGCCCATCATGTGCCCGATGGCGCCCTTGATGCTGCTCACCGGCGTCTCATAGGCGTGCGCGCCCAGGACCGCTTTGATCGCTTCGGTCTCCGCTGGGTCGTGGTGCTCGGTGCCGGTGCCGTGGGCGTTGATGTAGTCCACCCGCTCCGGCGGTAGGTTCGCCTCCTCCAGCGCCCGACGCAGGACACTTGCCATCCCAGCGCCGCCCTCGTCCGGCGCGGTTATATGGAAAGCGTTGTTGTTCTGCCAGGAGCCGAGCACTTCCGCGACCGGCTCCGCCCCGCGCGCCTGGGCGTGCTCCAGGTCCTCCACCACCACCATCGCCGCGCCCTCGCTGAACAGCGTCCCCGAGCGGTTCTTGCTGAAGGGACGGATGTCTTCGGCGGTGATGGTGTGCAGGACCGAGAGGCCGGCCAGGTGCGAGGGCGCCAGGCAGTCATGCCCGCCGGCGAGCATGGTCTCCGCGTCGCCGGCCTTGATGAGGTCGGCGGCCATGCCGATGGCGGCTGCTCCCGAAGCGCAGGCGATAGAGAGCGTCAGCACCGGCCCGCTCAGCGGCACGATCTGCCCCAAGTACTCCGCCGCGGTGTCGAAGCGGAACTCGCGGAGCATCTCCGGATCAACCGGCGGCTCGCGCAGGGAATGGGCGAACTCCTCCCAGGCCTCGGCCCCGCCGAAGTTGGTGGAGAGGACGGCGCCCAGGCGCGAGTCGCCAGTCGCGAGTCGCGAGTGATCAGGCTGTGGGGGTGGAACTCCATGTTCCGCCCGTCGTTTCTCCCCCGTCGGCTCATCAGCAACGCCACCCTCACAACCACCACCGGGCGGCAGATGAAGTGCCGCCCCTACGGCGGAAACCGCGGGCAGGGCGGCTTGCTCTAGCGCCTCCTTCGTCGCTGCCAGGAGAAACTGCGTGGCCCGGTCCGGCTCGTGCGACAGGCCGTACTCGGCGGGGTCAAAGACCCAGCCCTCGATCTCCCCGGCCAGGTCATTGCGCAGGCCGGTGGGGTCAAACAGCGTGATCGGCCGCAGGCCTCGCTCCCCCGCGATGAGCCGCCGCCAGAACTCGGCCACATTCAGGCCCAGCGGAGTCACCGCCCCCAGGCCGGTTATCACGGCGCGTCTGGTCAAAGCACAACCTCAAGCAAGTCGCCAGTTGCCAATCGCGGATCGCGCGTCCTCGGCAGGGGCCAGGCTGCGGCCGCCAACCAGAGAGCACGGCGCGGTCTGCAGCCTGGTTTTCTCCGGTAAAGGAAGGAACACCTCTCGCGGAGAGGAGGTTGCGCGGGCAGCGCGGAGAATAAGGGCAGGCAGTGCGCGCAGCAAGGTGCAGATGCGGGCTTGCCTTGCGGGCCGACCAGACCAGGTCTCGCCGGTTCCGCCGCACGTTGATCGCCGTTTTGCCGCCGTTGTGCTTCTGTTGCGCTTCCGCTCGGCTTCTGTTGCGCTGCCGTTGCGCCGTCGTTGTGCTGCCATTCTCGGAGGTCATGCATGTCTACGCCGGTCTCTTTTGCTTTGCTGGGCGCGGGAGGCATTGCCCGTGCCTGGGCACGAGCCTTTGCGCAGGTTTCGCTCGCCAGACTGGTTGGCGTCTGGGAGCCGGATGCTGAGCAGGCGGAGGCTCTTGCCGCGGAGTTCCACTGCGCCCTCTATACCAGCGAGGAGGCGCTGCTGGAAGACGAGCAGGTGGAGGCGGTCATTGTCTGCTCGCCCAATCCGTACCACGCGCCGCAGACCATCGCGGCGGCAGCGGCCGGCAAGCACGTGCTGACCGAGAAACCGATGGCCCTCACCGTAAGCGCTTGCGACCGGATGATCGCCGCCTGTGAGCAGGCCGGGGTGCTGCTCATGGTTGGCCAGGCGCTGCGCTTCTGCAGCCCTTTTGCCGCCGTGTTGCAGCGGGCTCGCACCGGTGATTTCGGCCGTCTCCTCGCAGCGCACATCATCCGCATGGGCATTCCCGCGCGCATAGACCGCCCCCGCACCTGGCGCAACGACGAGTCCCAGACCGGTGGCTGGCTGCTGGAACTCAACGTGCATGAGGTGGACCACTTGCAGGCGCTGCTGGGCGTTCCGGAGAAGGTCTGCGCCTATCGCTCCAACCTGATCCGCCCACCCACGCCGCTGGGCTATGACCTGCTCAATGTGCTGCTGGCCTGCCCTGAGAGCCGCCAGGGGCACCTCTTAGCGGGGGAAATCGCGCAGGGCGCCGGGCTGCTGCACTATGCCGTCTTCGGCGAGGAGGCCACCGTGCGCTGGTATGACTGGGGGAACCGCTTGCACATCTGCCGCCCCGGCTGCCGCGAGCCCGAAATTGTGGAACTGCCTCCGGCGCCGGCTCCCCAGGTGGCTCAGTTGGAGGGCTTCCGGGCCGCGATTCGCGGCGAGGGACCCGTGCCGGTCACCGGCCAGGAAGGCCGCGACGCGGTCGCCACCTGCACGCGAATCCGAGAGGCATGGGAACAAGCGGAGGCAGCCGCCAGTCGCCCGTCGCCAGTCGCGCCCGGCCACGGGTTGTCCAGGTAGGGACCGCAGCCAGGCCTGCCGCCCGTTCGGGTCTTCCGCGCGCAGGGGCAGCGAAGCCTGCCGCCCACTCGGTCTGCTCCTGACAGCAACGAGAGGTGACAAGCATGTCTAATTTCCGCAAAGGCCTTTGGCTTCATCATCTTGGTCCCTTTCAGACTCCTGATGCCGTCCGCGCCATGGTCAATCGCGTGCGCGAGTGGGGCTTCGACCTGCTTATTCCCTGCGTGAAACTGTACGATGGCTGGTGCGACTACCACAGCCGCGTGGGGATCGTCCGGCCCGGCTGGGAGGAGTTTGACCCGCTCCTAGTGCTGGCCGAGGAGGCCAACGCCCTGGGCCTGGAGGTCCATCCCTGGTCCTGTGTCTTCGTCGAGTCGCTGAACCCGGAAGGCTCGGCACTGATGCAGGCGCACCCCGAGGCGCGGGCCGTCAAACTGACCGACAGGGGCCCCGAGCCGCAAGGCTGGGCCTGTCCCAGCCACCAGGCCGCGCGCGACTACAACGTCGCCATCTGCGAGGAGATTCTGGAGAACTACCCGGTCCAGGGCATGCACCTGGACTACATCCGCAACGGCGGCTTCCAGATTCCCGAGGGCTGCCAGTGTGAGGTCTGCCGCGCCGCCTTCCGCGAGATGACCGGCGCGGAACTGACCTCCGAGGCCTTCCCGGGCATCAGCCAAGCGGCGCAGAACTATGTGCCGCTCACCCGCTGGCGGGCGGCGCAGGTCACGGAGGTGGTCCGCCGCGTTCACGAGGCGGCCGCCGCACGCGGCAAGGTCGTCTCCGCCGCCGTCTTCAGCAACTTCCCCATCGCCTACTTCGACCAGGGCCAGGACTGGGTCACCTGGGCGCACCAGGGAATCGTTGACTACCTCTTCCCCATGACCTACATTGCCTTGCCCGAGGTGGTGGGATGGTGGACGGAGTGCTATGTGGCGATCGTCAAAGGCACGGCCCCGGTCTGGCCGGGCCTCTGCTACTTCCGCGATTGCCTGTCAGTGGAGACCATGACAGAGCAGATAGCCGCGGCCAAGCAGGCCGGCGCGGACGGAGTAGTGATCTTCGAGTACACAGGGATGAGCGACGAACTGGCCAGGGCCCTGCAAACCTTCTGACGGCCCCAAGGAGAGGGCGTAGGGAGTGGGGCGCTCTGGGCCGGCCACGCGCAGCTGCCTAACTGTTTTGCACGCCGTGTATCATCAAGGAGAGCATCATGTCCGTTTCAGCCAGTGAACGAAGCCCACAGCCCGCCTCCGGAGGTTCGCGCCGGGCGATAGTCTGGGAAGGGGAACGGGTTCCTGGGTTCCCGCGCTTGCTGCAGGAGTTCCGTGCCTTCGCGGAACAAGCGGCCTCGGTCGGGGCGACCCACATGGCGCTGAATGAGATTCCGAAGAGCAGTTGGCAGCGGGGAGATCCGCGCGATCCCCATCCCGAATGGGAGTACTGGACGGTCTGGTCCCGCCCCAACATCGGCCTGTTCAAACTGGCCTTACCGCCTGCGCTGGAACCGTGGATCCCCAAGGAAGAGGTGGAGCGCAACATGGCGCTGCTGGAGGAGCGTTGCACCGTGCTCCGCTCCCTCGGCCTGCGCGCCCTCCTGGCAGGCAACGAGCCGATGTGGCTACCCGAGGGAGTGTTCCAGGCCCATCCCCACTGGCGAGGGCCGGAGGTGCAGCACCCCTCCATCTCCCGTGTGCCCTACCACAGCCCGTGTCTGGACCACCCCGAGGTGCTAGCGATGTATCGCTGGGCCATGGCAGAAGTCTGCCGGCGTCTGCCAGAGGTAGACTACTACACGATGCTGACCAACGACTCCTCGGCGGGCCTTTGCTGGGCACACACTTATCCCGGGAAGAACGGCCCGCGCGCCTGTCGAGACCTCCCGCTCATTGACCGCATCGTGCGGTTCTTCGACGCGCTGCAGGAGGGCGCTCGCCAGGCAGGCCGAGAGATCATCGTCAATCTCAACAACACCGGTTTCAAGATTGACGGCCAGGCCCGTTTCCGCGGCCCCCTGAAGCCGGGGCAGTACCTCGAAGGAGTGGACGGTGAGGAGCGGGTTCGCATTCGCAGCAGCGGGAGCAACGGCTGGTTCGGCGGCTACCTCTACCCAGTGCTGGGCGTGCCCAAGCCGGTGAGTTTCGTGGAGGAAGTGGAGAAGGCCTTCGCCAGCGAGGCCGACTGCATCCCCATCTCCGTGGCCAACTCGGAGGCGCTGCTTACTGACATCTACCGCGCCTTTCGGGAAATGCCCTCGCAGGGGCTGCCCTCGCGGCTGGCGATCCTGCGTCGAGTCGCGGCCGAGCGGGTAGGCGAGGAGCACGCCGAGGGTCTGGTAGACATCTGGTGGGCGATCGAACGGGCGGCAGAGACGGCGCGCCATTGCTTGCGGGGCAGCCCCATGATGATCGTGGGGCCGCTGATGACCCGCTGGACGATCATGCCCCTGGTGCCCGATGTCTACGCGCTGACGGAGGAGGAGACGGCGTACTTCACGCGCGGACGGCTGGCCAAGACCGAGATTGAGGCTCTGGATTACTGGTACGCCTTGGGGCGCCGCGATGAGCGGGGCGAGGCGGGCGTGCAACACGTGATGCTGGAGATGCAACTGGCGGTAAACCGGTTGGAGAAGGCGGCCAGCGCGGCTGAGCGCTTGGCCGAGCAAGTCGAGTCCCCGCAGGCGGCGCAGGAACTGCGTGATTTGGCCCGGCGGGTGAAAGCGTTGGCTTCCTTGCACCTGACCTGCAAGAACTTCATCGCCTATGCCTATGTCCTGGGTTCCCGCGGGGCGGACGAGGGGGTGGCCGTCTACCGGGACATATACAACAGCACGGGAACGCCTTCGCTCAACCTGGGCCGGTGGGAGTTGTGCGCGATCGCGCGGGAAGAAATGGACAATGCGCTGGCTTTGGCCGACCTGCTAGAGGAAAGCCCTGAGCCGATTCTGGCCATGGCCCCCACTCCGGAAGAAGAGGACGGCCTCGTGTTCGCGCCCAATCTCGTTGAGCAGTTGCGCAAGAAGGTCAGCATCATGCTCAAACATTGGCCCGAGTACAATACCCTACTACCCGCACCCGGGCTCGCCGCAGACCCGGACGCGCCCCCCGGCCCTGCCAGAGAGGGACGAGCACATCTAGCACGAGGTCGCGGCGCGAAGTTGCCCTGCCTTTTCCGAGGGCCGGGATTCGCCGTCGAGGTCCGGCCGGCGCTTGGCCTCTTTGCTCAGCGCAAGAGACTCAAGAGGAGAAACCGGATTGCGCGACGTATTGTTGAGAGGCCCAGTAGGAACAGCGCGGCTGCGACCAGCGTTAGTGGGAGCACGCCGCAACCAATGAGGAGGAACCCGCCATGTCAGTTCGTAGCCTGGCGACCCATCTCAAGGGACTGGCCATCGTTCTCTACTTGATTCTAATCCCCATGCTCTGCGCCGATGCGCAGCGGTCGGCGCCGCTGCCAGCGGGAGCCGTGGCGCAGTTCTCGGTGATGGAACGCTTCGGCGTCAGTCACCCCGACCAGATTCTCAAGTTTGACCTGGACAAGACGGTTGACCCCAACAACTGCTACCTCATCGGACCGAACGGCCAAGAAGCACCCTATCAACTGCTGGAGGGAGGACGGAAACTGGCCGTGCGCACGCACCTGCCGGCCTCGCGCTTCCCCGTCTTCCGGCAGGTGACGCTACTGCCCGCCCGCTGGAACCTGCAGGACTTGGACAACCACATCGCTGTCGAGGGCGGCGTTTCGGTGGGCGACGTGGTGCGGTTCCAGGGTGCCTCCCTCCCCGGAGGACTGGAGCAAGGCCGGGACTACTACGTGGTCAGTACCCGCTGGGTGCCTAACTACGGCGCCTTCGCCGCCTTCTCCGAGACTCCCGGCGGCCCCCCGGTAGCCCTGACCAGCGAGGGCAACGACAAGCGCATGGTTGTATTGGCCTTCGCCGTGGACCTCGCGAACAGCCGCCTTTACGCGCGGGGACACGGCCTGCGCGATGGCGACCCCGTCACTTTCGCCACCACTGGTACGCTTCCTGAGCCACTGCGGGCCGATACCCTCTACCGGGTTCGCAACGCCGACGCGGACGGTTTCCAACTGGCCGCCGAGGGAGCCTCGCCCGGCGAGGTGATAACGCTGCGCAACGCCGGGGAGGGCCTGCACAGCCTGATCGTGAGGTGGACCTGGACGCTGTACCAGGGGCGAGCGCCGAAGCCTTACCCCGAGGCCGTGCAGGTGGAGGAGAAGCCAGAGGGCGGCGTGTGGGAGGTTCGCAACGGGCTGTTGGGGATTCGCGTGCTGGCCAGCGGCGTTCCCCGCGACCCGCAGCACGTGCCGGCGCCGGTGCAAGGCATACAACTGCGCGACGGAACCTGGACCGGAGCCGGGCCGAACCTCATCCACTTCGCCGGCGGCTCGCGGGTGAAAAGCGTCACCACCCGCTTCGTGGAACAGGGCCCGCTCAAGGCGGTAGCCGAGGTGACCTACGACCTAGACCGCGCCGAGTACCGCTACGGGCAACAACTCGTGGCGTCCGCCGGGCCGGGCAAGTATCTCTGCCGCATCGAGGTGCAGGCCGGACAGCCTTCGGTGCTTTTCGAGGAGGACACCGACTGCCAGTTCGCTTACGGCTTTCCCCTCACGGGGGTGACGCTCAACCAGGCGCGCTACCGCGGACACACCGTTCGCAGCCCGCGCCACGGCTATCGGCCCGATGGGAAACCGGTGGACCGCAGCACTGACGCCTTCTTCGATCTCCCCTTCGACGCAGACTACGAATCCGGCTACGTCACCGATCTCAACAGTCGTCTGATTCGCTGGATGCAGCCCTGGGACCCTTGGATCTTCGACAGCGGGCACTACTGGATGCTCTATGACAAAGACGGCGGCCCGGACAGTCCGCTCGTCGGTTTCTTCGATGGTCGCGCCTCCCGGCTGCGCAACGCCGGAGCAGTAGGCGTGGGCGTTTACACCCGCTCGCCGGCCAGCGGCGGCCCCTATGCGGGCATCACCGTGCAGGCCTGGCAGCGCGGCCCGGATGCCCGCTTGCACCCTAATCCACGCTTTCAGTGGCGGCTGTTCGTCGGCACCAAGGGCGCGGACCTGGCCGACTGGCGCGAGACCCAGCCGATCATGCGGCAGATGAATCTGCACAGCGGCATCAATCTCAACAAACTGGCCCAACTCCAGTACGACTTCCCCGATCCCCCGCAGGGCTACGGAGCGGTGTACATGAAGAAGGAAGCCGTGCAGGCGATGATCGAGCGCATCCGCACCGACGAAGACTTCTACCGCTTCGCCTACAACACCGTGCCCTATTACCGGGACTTGATTGACATGTGGCGCGACGAGACGGGGGAGCGCGTGCA
>CALFVE010000328.1 GCA_937928475.1 uncultured bacterium
CCACCGCCTCCAGGGCCAAGAGCGCCTGCACGGCCGCCTTGCGCACCAGGTCCTTGCGGTCCTGCAGCGCCCGTTGTAGCGCGGGTAGTACCCCCTTCTTCTCCCCGAGCCTGCCCAGGGAGCAGGCGGCGTGCATTCGCACGCTCCACTCGGGGTCCTGCAGCGCCCTCACCAGCGGCCGGACCGCAGCGGGGCACCCCACCTGGCCTAGGCCCCGGGCGGCCGTCATCCGCGTGGCCCAGTCCGGGTCGGTCAGCAGCCGGCTCAGCGGCTCCACCGCGCTGTGGTCGCGCGCGTAGGACAGCCCGCTGGCTGCCGCGCAGCGCACCGTGGCATGCGGTGACTTGATCAGTTTGGCCAGGGGCCCGATGGCCTGGTTCCCGGCCAGACGCCCCAGGGCAATCGCCGCTCGGCAGACTACGGTCTCGTGCGGGTCCGCCAGCACGGGGATCAGGCTATCGGCGGCCTTCGCCTCGCCGATTTCCCCCAGCACCGTGGCCGCCGTGGCCCGCACCCGATGGTCGGGGTCCTGCAATTTCTTGATCAGGGGGGGCACCGAGCGCCTACCGATGGCGCGCAAAGCGGCGGCGGCCGCCTCCCGCACTTCGTCGCTGGGAGAGCCGAGCACGGCCAGGAGCGGCTTGACGGCCTGCGGGCTGCGGATCTTGCCCAGGGCCTCGGCGGCGGCCTTGGCCAGTTCCACGTGCTCCGAGGGGAGCATCGCGATCAGCGGCTCGATCGGCCGCTTGCTCTTCAGTTCCCCGAGGGCGACAATGACCTCGCGTTGCACCTCAACGTTGGGGTCATCCAGCCGCTCCACCAACCGGTCTACCACCGAGTCGTCGCCGATGCTGCCCAGGGCTTCGGCAGCCCAGCGCCGCGCTCCCGGGTCTTTGGAACTCAAGGCATGCAGGAGGTCGTCAATGGCGGCCTCGCCCACCTTGGTGAGGGCCTCGGCGGCGGAACGCTGCACGTTGACGCTAGAATCGGCCAACAGACCGATGAGGTTGGGGATGGCCTCCTCGCCGGCGATCTCCTCCAGCGCGGCGGCAGCGGCACTGCGCAGGCGGTAGTCGCTACTCTCCAGGTGCTCGATGAGAAAGGGGATGGCAATCTCTCCGGCCTGCACCATCTGCTGGAGCATCTGCTGGCGCTCACCGGGGCCGGCGCTTTCCAGACTGGCCGAGAGTTCGGCTACTTGGCGCTTAGATATCGCCATTACGGGGTCTGCCCTTCCGGTGGCGGTTGCCCCGGTCAAGGGCGCATGGGACGAACCGACAACACCTGGCCGGCGTGGGGCCGGGTTCCATCCGAGGCCATTGCCCCACGCCGCGGCCCGTGCGATCCGCAGATGTCACTCCGCCGCTGCCTGGGCCGCAGGTGTCGCCGGCGATACTCTATGATGACTCTCGCCCCCGCGAAGCCCACACCCTGTCGGCAAGCGCTAGCCGCCGGGTGGTGGCGGGGGAGCGGGCGGCGGAGGTGGCGGCGGACCCGTAGGCGCCGGCTGAGGCGACGGGGCACCCTCTTGAGGCGCAGGGGCAGGGGGCGCGGAAGCCGGCGGGGGCACCGGGACCGGCGCCGCCTCAGGTGCGGGCGATGCGGGTGCCCCCTCGGGGGCAGCGGCCTCTGGCGCTGCTGCGGCGGGAGGGGTCGCCTTACCGCCACTGACCACATTCGCCTGCGAGGCCAATTCCTCGGCCAGCGCCGCCATCAGCGCGTTATACTGATCCTGGATTTTCTGCTTGGCGTTCTGCAGGCTCTGCTTTTGGGTGCGCAAAACCTCGGCCGCGTCTTCGTCCCCCGCCGCCTGGGCCTGAGCAGCTAGCGCCTCCAGGCTGTACATGGCCGCGTCCAGGGCCTTCATTCCCGCGGTCACGTTGCCCGCCTTGACCTGCGCGGCGGCGGCGTAGAGGTCATTGCCCACCCGGATCTTGGCCGCCGTGCGTTGGACATCTCGCTGCTCCCGGGCCAGCCGCTCCGCCTCGGCCTTCCTCTGCTGGCTGTGCACCAGGGCCAGGACCACCACCGCGATGGCCGCGATGATAATCAACACGGCTACCACGGTTCCCGCGCCACAACCGCTCCTCTTCCGGGAAACGCTGGGCTCCAGCGTGACGTCTATCTCTTCCCCTTCGGCCTCGGGCTGATCTTCCTTCGCTGCCTCTTCTTCGGCCATACGTCGCCCTCCTTATCGGTCCGGCAGGGTGAGGGGTCGTGCGGTACCGAGCATTATATGGGCCGCCCTGGGCGGTTGTCAAGCCACCCGCCAAGGGCCCCGTCCTTGGCAGCAGCGACTAGAAATGTTATATTGACCTGTGCCTGGCTCCATTTCCTATCCTGCTCGCTGTGAGGTTCTCATGCATCCCATGATTGCCGACCTCCGGGCCCGCGCCGCGCGCCTGGGGCGCCGCGTTGCTCTCCCGGAAACCGATGACGACCGTATCCTGCAAGCGGCCCGTCAGGCCACCGATGCCCGCCTGGCCGAGGTGGTGCTCGTCGGCTCGCCCGCCAACGTCACTTGCCACGCCGACCGCCTGGGCCTGGATCTCGCCGACCTGGAAGTCCTTGACCCCCAAGATCCCCGGGTTCGCGAGCGTTGTGCTGCCCTGTACCTGGAGGCTCGCCGGGCCAAGGGAGCCACCGAGGAGGAGGCCTGGGAGCAGGTCGCCGATCCCCTCATCGCCACGGCTTGCCTCCTGCGCGGCGGGGAAGTAGACGGCAGCGTGGCCGGAGCCCGCAGTTCCACCGCCGATGTGTTGCGGCCCTTGCTGCGCCTGGTCGGTTTGCAGCCAGGCATCTCCGTGGTCTCCAGTTGCTTTATCATGACCACACCCCAGACCCACATGGGCGAGCGCGGTGTCTTTGTTTTCGCCGACTGTGGGGTAGTGCCGCAGCCTACCGCCGAACAACTCGCCGATATCGCGGTAACCACCGCCCACAGCGCCGCTCTCTACCTGGACTGTGAACCGCGTGTGGCCATGCTGTCCTTCTCCACCAAAGGTAGCGCCTTCCATCCCGACGTGGACAAGGTGATTGAGGCCACCCGGCTCGCGCAGAAGAAAGCGCCGAATCTGCTCATCGAGGGCGAACTGCAGGCGGATGCCGCTCTCGTGCCTGAGGTCGCCGCCTCCAAGGCCCCCGGCGACCGACTCCAGGGTCGAGCCAATGTGCTTATCTTCCCCGACCTCGACGCCGGGAACATCGCCTACAAACTGGTGCAGCGGCTCACCGGCGGGGAGGCCTACGGCCCCCTGGTGCAGGGCCTGGCGCGGGCCGGCATGGACCTCTCCCGGGCCTGCAGCGTGGAGGAGATCACCAACGTAATCGCCATCTCCGCCCTGCGCGCCGAGGCCCTGGCGCGGTCAGACCCGAGGCGCGAGGCGTAAGGGCAGTACTCCCGCGACGTCCGGCGGCGGCCACGGAAGCGGCGCCCTCGGCAAGTCGGTGCTCTCCTCCCCCCGGAAGCCCGGCGGAGCTGCCGGTAGGCTGCGGCTTGACGCCCCCTGGGAGCGGTGCTATCCTCCTCCTGGTGTCCACCCGGTGACGCCGCGTGCAACTTCCGGCCCCGCCCGCTCGTCCAAGGAATCATGCCTATGCTGCCACGAATCCTCGCCTCGGCCGTACTGCTGGCCTGCCTCGCGCCCCCCTCCTTGGCGGCGGCGACACCGGGCCCTGTGCTGGACCTCGCCCGCCTCCAGGATCAGACCCTCCCCAACGGACTGCGCGTGATCATCAAGTCGGAGCCCTACTGGCGCGCGGTAGTGCTGGGGGTGGTCTTACGCAGCGGGGCCAAGGACGACCCCGAGGGCAAGAGTGGCCTCGCCCACCTCGTCGAACACCTACTCTTCGAACCTTCCCAGGCCGGCAAGTCGCTGTCGGTGGAGGTGGAGAACCTGGGCGGCTTCGTGAGCGCCAGCACCACCGCTGACTTCACCCAACTGACCCTGGCGGTAGCCAGCCAGTTCGCGCCGGATCTCCTGCCGTCCCTGGCCGCCACCGTCTTTGGCGCTAGGTTCACCGCCGAGCAGGTGGAAGCGGAAAAGACTATCATCCTGCGGGAAATCGAAGACCGCAACGCCACCCCCCTGGGGCGCCTGGACAACCTGGTCTGGAGTCTCGCCTTTACCCGCCACCCCTACCGCCTCCCCATCACCGGCACCGCGGAGACCGTGGCTGGCCTCACCGTGGAGGACGTACGCCAGTTCTACGAGCAGCACTATGTCCCGGGTAACACCGCCCTCCTGGCGGTGGGCGATCTCGATCCCACTTCCCTGTTCGCGCTCTCGCGACAGCACTTTGGCAGCTACGCGAAGAAGGATCGCCCCGCGGAAAGCCTCCCCGCGGAGCCGGAGCAGACCATGCCTCGCACCCAGGTCGTCCCCCTGCCAGTGGGCAATACGCTGCTGCGCTACGCGTGGCATGCCCCCGGCATCGCCGAGCGCAGCGCCGTCTGCGCCATGGACCTGATCTACACTGCCCTCGACCGCGGGGAGACCAGCCTGCTCAACCGGGCCCTGGAGCAGAAGGGCCTGGCCCTCAACTCCCAGGCCGGCTTCCTCACCCAGAAGCATCCCGGCCTATTCATGATCACTGCGGTGGTGCCTCCCGACAAGGAACTGCCGGCCCGGGAGGCGATCCTCAGCGTGGTCCGAGACCTGCGTGAGCGCCAGTTCAGCGAGGAGGAGCTCGGCTACCTGAAGAGACTGCTCTACGCCGACTATGCTTTCGCCAACCAGAGCTACGCCGACCAGGTGGGCTCCTTGGCCTTCTACGAGGCGATTGACACCTACAAGTTCGCCTGCCAGTACCTGGCCACGGCCAATGCCCTAACGGCCGAGCAGATCCAGGAGGTCGCCCGCCGGTACCTGGGCGAGGATCGCTTTACGCTGGTCATCTTCCGCCCTCAGACCCCTCCCGACGAAGGGCGGGAAGCCTGAGTGAAGAAGGTGGACCAAGCCTCTTCTCGGCCTGGGGGTGGGTGTACCCCACCTGGAGACCTTCGCGCAAACCGCCTCTTCCCACCTCTCCCTCTGGTGCCCACCCCGCACGCGCGCAATCGCCCTCTCCGCTGGCTGGGCGCCTTCCTGCTGCTCCTGCTCGGCGCCTCGGCTCTGGCCCAGCCCGTGAGCCGGGCCCGACCGCCCATCGTGCAACTCAGCAACGGCCTCAAAGTCCTGGGCTACGAGGACCGCTCCACCAGCCTGGTCGGCGTCTTCTTTGCCCTGAAGGTCAGCGCCCAGGCCGAGGGCGGGGAACTGCGCGGCGCCCGCGACTTGATCCAGGAGGCCTTCCGTTTCCGCCTCGAGCAGGAACTGCGCGGAGACCCGCGATACCTCGACCTGACTGCCGCCCTGCTGGTCGGCCGCGGCCTCAACCTGGGCACCGAATGGGACTACCTTTCGGTGCTCAGTCTCTGCCCCCGCTCCGAACTGCGTCCGCTGCTGCAGGTGATGGGCAAGGTAATCTTCCAGGAGCCGTTGACCCCCGAGGCGCTGGCAGCCGGTCGCCGCGCCCTGGGCCGGCAATGGCAGGCCTACCAGGCTAACCCCGCCGAGGCCACCTTCTACCTCTTCCGTCGCGCCTTGCTGGGGCCGGACGTCGGCGTGCAGCCGGTGTTCGCTGATCCCGAGCGCCTCGATAGTTTCTCACCGGCGGCGCTGGAGGACTTCCGCGCCCGATACTTCGTGGCGGCCAACGCCCTGCTCGTGCTGGTAGGCCCAGACCAGCCCGAACAGTTGGTGGCCGAGGCGGTGGAGGCGATGGTGAACGCGCCGCGTCGCCCTGCGCCCACCGGCTGGCCTCCGCACTTCTCCCTGCAACCAGGCAACGTGCAGATGGCCACTACTCCCTTCCTCCGCCGGGGTGAGGCGGTGGCCGCCTCCCTGATGGTTGGCTTTCGCTTGCCCCCGGCCAGCGATGTGGACTACCCCGCGGCGCTGGTACTGTTCGAGATGCTCACGGGCAGGCAGGGCCTGCTGCTGAGCAACCAAGGGCTGCAGGAAGCCCTGGGCCTGCCCGCCGGCGGCTGCCCTCCCGGCGTGCCGAGTCCCCTGCAGATTCTGGGACCGCTGGCCTCGGCGGTGCCCTACCTGGCCGTACACGTTCAGACCACTCCGGAGCGGGTAGGGATAGTGCATGCCGCCTTGCGCGGGGCGTTTGCCGACCTTGCCCGCGCTGCCGGCGACCGCGAGGCCGTCCAGCGAGCCAGGCGACGAGCGCTGAGCGCCCAGGCGCTGGTGGGGCTCGACCAGAGCGGCCGGGCCCGACGGCTGGGCGAGTGGGCGCTGTTTGCCCCCGGTTGGCAGGACTTGGAGTCGCTCCCGCGAAGGATAGAGGCAGTCAAGCCGCAGGATCTGGCGCGGGTAATCAAGCGCTGCCTGGCGCGGGAATACGTGGGCTTGCAAATGCCCGAGTAGCCCGGGCGTCGTGCTCTCTTCCTATGTCGTACGGCCTTGGCCTTGACACGGACAGTGACCTTTCCCTCCTCGGAGGTTCAACTATGATTGACGGTGTCGTGCTCAAGCCGCTGCGTGTGCACCCCGACGACCGTGGGTATCTCATGGAGATCTTGCGCGACGACGACGAGCTCTTCGAGCGCTTCGGGCAGGTCTATGTCACTACCTGCTACCCGGGCGTAGTCAAGGCCTGGCACGCCCATGCCCGCCAGGTTGACCACCTCTGCTGCGTGCAGGGGACGATGAAGGTCGGCCTGTATGATGACCGCGCCGACTCACCCACCTGCGGGGAGACAATGAGCCTGGTGCTCGGACTGGTGCGTCCGGCGCTGGTGCGGGTTCCGCCCCGGGTCTGGCACGGCTTCACCGCCCTGGGCGGAGAGCCGGCCATGCTCTTGAACGTACCCACGCTGCACTACGATTACCAGAACCCGGACGAACTGCGCCGGGAGCCCTTCGACCCTGAGATACCGTTCGAGTGGTTCACGAAGGGCGGATAGGCCTCTCTTTGCCCTGCGGCGAACCTGCCGGGAGGAGGTGTGCCAGGACAAGCGATGCTTACCTCCCTCAAACAATCTGTCCACGCCGCCAATCTGGCGCTGGTGGACAATGGCCTGGTCCTGCTGACGTGGGGCAACGTTAGCGGGCGGGATGCGGAGACGGGCTTGGTAGTCATCAAGCCCTCCGGCGTCGAGTACGCGGCCCTCCGCCCCGAGCATATGGTCGTGGTGGACCTGGAGGGCAACGTGGTCGAGGGCGATTTGCGGCCCTCGTCCGACACGCCTACCCATCTCGTGCTCTACCGTGCCTTCCCAGAGATTGGCGGGGTAGCGCATACCCATTCGACCTACGCCACCGCCTGGGCGCAGGCCGGGCGGCCTCTGCCCTGCTACGGCACCACCCATGCCGACACCTTCCGCGGCGAGGTGCCCCTGACCGCGCCGCTGACGCCGGAGGCCCTGGCCGGGCACTACGAGGCGGAGACCGGGGAGGCAATTGTCCGCGTCTTCCGGGAGGGTGGGATTGACCCGCAGGAAATTCCGGGAGTGCTGGTGATTGGGCATGGGCCGTTCACCTGGGGCAAAGACGCGGCTGCTGCCGCCGAGCACAGCATCATCCTGGAGGAATGCGCGCGCCTGGCGGCCCTGACTGAGGCCCTCTGCCCTGGTGTGCTGCCGATCTCGGAGGGGCTGAGGGACAAGCATTTTCTGCGCAAGCACGGCGAGGGGGCGTATTATGGGCAGAGGTAACGACAGCCACTGGCCCCGCCACTCTAGACTCTCCCCCGCTTGCGGGGGAGAGTGGCAGCCGCGAAGCGGCTGACGAGAGGGGGTTTGCGCGCAAGGCCACTTGGCGGAGTGCAAGGTGTGAACCCACTTGAGGCGAGCAGCGCGTTCTTGCTGGCGCTTTCTGGTATCCCGCTGGCTCTCCGGACGCCCACGGGCCGAGAATGTCCGTCGCCGACTTGGCGGCAGTACTACTGTGAAGCGCGAGCCTAAGACAGGCTAGAGAAGGGGTGACAAACGCATGTCCGGGCGCGTGTGGACGTGCATGCAGTGCAACCGGCCTGTGGCAGAAGGCCAGGAGCTTTGTGGCTTGTGCGCCGGCACGCAGATCAAATGCCGTACCTGCGGAGCTGTCGCACCGGCGACAGGCCGTGGGCAGATCTGTGAGAGGTGTTGGAAGGCGCAAGAGGCGCGGCAACGCGTCGCGGAGCAGGAAGCAAGGGCGCGGCAGGCTGGGTACGAGAGATGCGAAAGATGTGGGGCTTACTACCGGCCCGAAGCGCTCATGTGCAAGCACTGTGGGGACGTGAAGGCCAGGATTGGTGACTACAAGATCCTGAGCATGTGCCCCTTCACGATCGCCCAAGTGGGAGGAGGTGGTGGCTTCGGCGGCTTTAGTTCAGAGCATTACACCTGGAAGCACGGTCCGTGCCTCGGTGCTTTCTGCGCCCTTTGGGACGTGGCCGATGAATGCTGCTACTTCAAGTCCGCTGCGCTCAGCATTCTCGGCCAGGAGGTGTCGAGCGAACCCCCTCCCTGAGTAGTCCGGGCAGAATAGGCCTGGCGTAAAGCCTGGGCCAGCATAGGGACCCGCGAGGGAAGGACGGGAAGACCCGACTAAACGAACCTCATCAAGGCGAGAAGGGGTGCCCGGCGCAAGAGTGCATGATGACCTCCTCTCAGCAGCAATCTGGCAACCGGATGGAAAGGACAGCGCACGACCTGCGCCTAGCGCGAACGGCTACGGAGCAGAAGCTGTGGACCTATCTCCGTGCCCACCGCCTGCGCGGCCTTCATTTCCGTCGGCAGCACCAACTGGGGCCTTTCACTGTGGACTTCTACTGTCATAGCGCGCGCCTGGTGGTCGAGGTGGACGGTCCCGTGCATGACCACAGGGCCAAGCGAGATACCCGGCGCGACCAGTGGCTCGCCGGCCACGGATACACGGTACTGCGATTCGACAACGCGCGGGTGTGGGGAGATTTGCCCGGTGTCTTGCAGGAAATCGCTACGGCCGCGCAGCAGATGAAGGAGAGACAGCAGGAGAGGTAGCAAACCCCC
>CALFVE010000329.1 GCA_937928475.1 uncultured bacterium
CGCCGCCCGGATCTCCTCGAACGTGGCCTCGGGTCGAGCGAAGGCGATGTTCTCCGCCACCGTCCCAGCGAACAGCATCGTTTCCTGCGGCACGAATCCCATGAAGGAGCGGAGTGATTCCTGGGTCACCTCCCGCACATCGCGCCCGTCCACGAGCACGCGCCCCGCCTGCACATCATACAAGCGCGGCACCAGCCCGGCCAGCGTGGTCTTTCCCGCCCCGCTGGGCCCCACCAGGGCTACCTTCTCCCCGGGCTCGATCTGCAGACTTACCTCCCGCAGCACCTCGCGACCCGGCTCGTAGCCAAAAGTGGCGCGCTCAAAGCGGATGCTCCCCCGCATCTCCTGCAGCGGCACGGCGTCCGGCCGGTCCTGTACCTCGGGCACCTGGGACAGCAGCTCCAGGGTGCGCAGCGCCGAGGCCTCCCCGCGTTGCAGCGTCATGACTACCCGCGCCAACTTGTTGATCTCCGCCCCCACCAGTTGCATCGCCACCACCAGCGTCATCAGCGCCGCCCCGGTCACTCGCCCCTCGATCACCTCATAGGCCCCGAAAAGCAGCACCCCGCATAGAGCCAGTCCCAAGAACAGCCCCACCGCCGCCGAGTTGGCCGCCCGCATGCGCGCCCCCCGCATCTCCGCGCGGTATACCTCGCGGGCGTCCTGGTCGAAGCGCCCGATCATCACCTTTTCTAGCCCGAACATCTTGATGACCCGGATCAGCGAGAAGGCCTCGTTCACGTTCGCCGTCAAGTCGGCCAACCGGGCCTGCACCTGAGCCGAGTAGCGACGCAGCCGCATCCCCAGTTCCCGGGTGAGTAACGCGATCAGCGGCCCTAAGATGAGCATTACCAGGGTCAGCCGCCAGGAGATCAGCCCCATGTATACGGTTACGGCGATGGCTGTGGCCGGCGCCACCACCAGTTCGGTCAGCCCGCTGCCCAAGACGGTCTGCAGCACCGTCGTATCGTTGTTGAGCCGTGAGATCAGTTCCCCGGTGCGCCGGTTCTCGTAGAAGCGCATGGAAAGCGCCTGCAAATGCTTGAAGACGTCGCAGCGCAGGGAGTAGAGCACCTTCTGCCCCAGCCAGTCGCCCATGTACACCGAGCCGGCCTGCGCCAGCGAGGCCCCGACCACCGCGCAGAACAGAATGGCGAGGTGACGCAGAATCAAGTGCAAGTGCGCCGCCCGTTCCGCCGCGCCGATGCCCTCCAGCGACCCAAAGAGCCCTTGAAAAACGGGCAAGGTGTTCTTGATGACCAAGGTGTTGAGCGCCGCCGAGGCGCCCATGAAGAGCAGAGCCAGGAGCAGACCCTTCCAGTACCGTTTCGCGTATCCGCGGAGCGCCCACAAACCTCTCATGGCATCCTCGCCTCCGCCGGTTCCAGGGGCAGCGCCAGGTCCTCCAGGTCGGCCTCCCCGTGGGCCAGGCGCCAGATCATCTCCGCCGTGCGCTGGGAGGCCCCCGGCGAGCCTAGCCTCCGGCGGACCTCTGCCAGCGCCTGGTGCAGCCGGGCTTGGCGAGCCGCATCTTCCCAGATGCTCAGCACCTCGGCACCCACCCGTTCGGGCGCGACCTCCGTGTGTAGTAATTCGGGGACTATTTTCTCGCCTAGCAGAATATTAGGTAGGGCAAAGGCCGGCATCCTAGCCAGCGCCGTGCACTTCCACTGCAGCCACATTCCCGGTGTTCCTCGGTACACGGCGATGGGCAGGCAGTCGGCCGCGGCCGCCTCCAAAGTGGCGGTGCCCATCGCAGTGATCACCAGGTCCGCGCCCTGCAGCAGTACCGCGCTGTCCTCCACCGGGGTGACGCCGGGGGTGTTGGCAGCCTGCCGGTCAAGGCGAAAAGGCTCCCGCCAGGGCAGCACCGACCACAGAAAAGAGGCCTCCGGCAGGCGCTGGCGCAGCCACCCGACTGTCTCCAGCAGGGGAGATCCCAGGCAGTTGCGCTCCAGCGCCCGGCTGCCCGGGAGTATGCCCACCACCGGATTCCCCTCGGGCAGGTTGTGCTCGCGCCGGAAGGCGGCCCGGTCCGCCGGCGGGGCCAGCCGGTCCAGGACGGGATGCCCCACCCAGTAAGCCGGCACTCCGCACTTTCGCAGGTTCCGCGCCGAATGCGCAAAGGGAGTGGCCACCGCATCCACGATATGGGCGAGCCAGCCGCAGTCGCGTGGCTGGGGATTCCAGGAGCCCGGGGGGAAGTAGTAAAGAATCTTGGGGCCAGGGATACGGTGCCGCAGACGGTGGGCCCAACCGATATTGAAGGCCCGGAAATCCACCGGCATGACCACGTCGGGCGGCCGCCGCTTCAGTCCGCGCAGGATTACCAGCCCCGTCAGCCACAGGTAGACGATGCGCGACAGCGCTTGGGAGAGGCTCACCGTCCCCCAGTTGTCGCTGCGGTAGTCGGCCACTACCCCCGCCGCCCGCATGCGGGGGCCGGCCGCCCCCCGCAAGCGCACCGGGTGGCGCTCGCGCAAGGCCTCCGCCACCAAGGCGGCATGAAGGTCCCCGGAAGGCTCTCCGGCAACCATGTATACCTCAATCTCTTCGGCCATCCTGTAAGCACTCAGCAACGGGCCGGGACCCTTCCCTGTCCCTCGCCGCCCCTCAACGAGGGTTGAGTTGTCGGCCCTTGCTGCCCGCGTCCATCCGGCGCATGAAGTCAATCAGGCGCAGGAGCTCGGCAGGGGGGTCCTCCTCCTCGGCCAGGATCTTGGTGATCGCGTCACTGATGTTATAGCCGCTGCGGAAGAGCAGTCGGTAGGCCCGGCGGAGCGCATCCCGCACGGGTTGCGGCACCTCCCGCCGCTGCAGGCCGCGCAGATTGACCCCCCGGGGCCGCGCGGGGTTGCCCTCGACGATCATATAGGGAGGGACATCGCGCACGATGCGCGACAAGCCCCCCACCATGGCCATGGTACCAATGGTCACATACTGGTGCACCGCGGCCAGGCCCCCGATATTGACGAAATCCTCGACCACACAGTGCCCGCTGATCGCCACCGAATTGGCCATGAGCACCGAGTTGCCGACCACGCAATTGTGTCCCACGTGGGCATAGGCCATAATCAGATTGCCGTCCCCGATGACCGTGACGCACTCCTCCCCGCTGGCGCGGTGCAAGGTGGCGTACTCCCGCACCCAGTTGTCAGAGCCTAAGCGCAAATAGGTGCGCTCCCCCCGGAACTTAAGGTCTTGCGGGTCGCCCCCAAGGATCGCCCCACTGTGTACCTGGCAGCGCGGGCCCAGCGTAGTGTAGCGGCGAATGGCCGCGAAGGGGTAGATGATGCAATCGTCCCCGATCTGCGTGTCCCTCTCGATGACCGCGTAGGCGCCCACGGTCACGTTGGTCCCCAGTTCCGCCCCCGGCTCAATCACCGCGGTGGGGTGGATGTTCATGCCCCGGCCTCTTCCGTATCTCCGCTCGTCCCCACCTCCCCACCGGGTTCTACCAGCGCGAAGGAAAAGAGGCCCTCGCAAGCCACCTCCCCGTTGACGCGCGCCACCGTCTCTACCTTGCCCACGTTGCCTTTGATCTTGACCAGCGTGGCCTCCATGATCAACTGGTCCCCCGGGTAGACCGCCCGCCGCCACCGAACCTTGTCCACGCCCCCGAAGTAGGCCAGTTTGCCCTCATTCTCGGAGGTGCACAGGAGAAAGACTCCGCCCACCTGCGCCATGGCCTCCAGGATGAGCACGCCCGGCATGACCGGATTCTCCGGCCAGTGTCCGCTGAACTGCGGTTCATTCATGGTTACGTTCTTCAGTCCCACGGCGCGTTTTCCCGGCTCCAGTTCCAGGATGCGATCCACGAGCAAAAAGGGGTAGCGGTGGGGGAGGGTCTTGAGAATGCCGGTGATGTCCATGTCCATGGCCTGATGTTGCTCCTTCTCACGCTTGGCGAGAAACAAGGATCGGCGACGCCTTGCCGCCTCTGGGCAGGGCGATTATAGCAGAGCGTCAGATTAGGGGCAAACCGCGGCCCTCATTCTGGCTCCTGTAGGTGTGCTTCCCTCCCCGGCGGGGCTGCTCGCGAGGCGCGGGTGCCCGGTAGGGGTGGTGGTGGAAGGCTTGCGCGGCTTCCGCAGGCCCTTTTTGCTCCTCCAGCCCCGCCGCGTCTCCGCCGCTGGCGGGGAGGTTGCCCGCGGGCGCGGTGCAGCAGGCCGGCTTCGCCTGCGGCCTGGTAGCCGCACAGCAGGCGGCGCACCCGGCGCGCGGTCGCCCCAGCCGGGCGGCAGCTGGCCTTTGCCTCAGTTGGTTTTGGTGCAGTTGTGCAATCACGTTGAGACCGTCGCGGTCGTGCAGTGTCATGGTCCGAGTCAGCCGGTGGTACGCTCCCACCCGCCAGCCTACCCCGGCCGGACATTTCTACTTCGCAGAAACCGAGTATTGTCATGTTCCGCCGACGCCGCCGACCGCGAAGGCGTTTACCCGGCTTCGGGTTTCTGGTAGAATGACATGTTGACTATACTGAGGAGGAGAGCGGCTCCACGTCAGATCGGCAAACCCGGAGGCGTCTCCCCTCGGCGGCAGATCGGCGCCGCCGCACGGCTGGGCTACCAGGGCCAGCGGGGCCGGCCGCCAGGTGCAATGCCCCCGTCGCGCCAACTGGACAACGCTCAACCAAGAGAGCGAGGAACCCTGCTATGTCAACTGAGAGCAGGCCGCTAGTCTCCCGTGACTTTCTGGCCAAGTATCATGCCGACCTCATCTGCGCTCTTGCCGAAGACGAGGTCGAGAAGGTACGCATTCGCCTGGGCGGCAACCTGCTGCAGCCCTTTGTAGACAGCCTGGACGGCCAGGCGCTGACCCCGGAGCAACTCAAGCCCCGCCTAGAGCGCTACCTGCGCGATGAGTTGCAGATGGCTGACTACGCCAAAGTCGAGGTACAGGGGAACCAACTGTCGGTGGAGATCAAGGGCTGCCATCTCTGCCACGGCAACGATCTCTTGCGGGCGCGCGGCAGGCAAGGCTGCTGCCCCTTCGCACCCGGCATCAACCGCGCTCTGAGCAAGGCCCTCGGGGCCGGCTCGCATCTCGAAAGTGTCGCCAAGTCACCGGACAAGACCGGGGAGTGCGTGATGAGGTATACAGTGGAGATTTAGCCCCCAGTAGGGTGCGCCGGCCCTTCGTTCGTGCCCGGTTCGTTTCTCTGCAGGGGCGCGGCTTTCGCAATGCTTAGCCCGGCCACCCAGTCCTTGCCCCCCAACCAACCCAGGGCCGGAGGTCGAGGCCACCAATCGCGCAACCTTTGCCGGCGCGCGGCGTTCGTTCGTGGGCGGGTCCTCCGCAGGCAAACCTGCGGGAGCCTCGCAACAGGCGCGGGCCGTGCCTTTGTCAGCCTCCTGAGCGAGGCGCCAGGTCGGCGAGCGCGTTGTGCCGTTACGGAATCAGGTGAACTACAGGTGAACGAAGATCAGGGTTTGTCCCTCTCGGCGGAAGAGCCGCCCGAGTCCGAGCAGCCGGAAGCACTCGCGGAGCCGCCGGCCGGAAGCGAGGAGTACCCCCCGCTCGCCCCGGCTGACCAGGTACCGCGCGTCCGGCGCTTTCCCCGGGCTTGGCTGTGGGCAATCCCCACGGTGGTGCTGGCGGCGGCGTGTGCCGTGCTGGTGGTGCAGACCCTGGCGGCGGCGGCGACCGTCCAGACTCTCGTGACGCGGGTGCCTGAGCTGCTCCTGCCCGCGCAGTCGCCCAACCCCCTGGGCGCGCAACTGCAAATGATCGGGGAGGAGGCGGCGCGGTGGAACTTCCTGAGCGCCCGACAGCGAGCCGAGAGTCTGGCCCTCCCGCCTAGCCTGCAGCCACCCCTGCCTGGCGCGGAGGATGCCGGCGAGCTGCCCCCGGTCGCGCCGGGGACGATGCCGAAGGTGACCCCCGAAGCCGCCCAGTTCTTCCGCGAGCACCCCGATCTAGAGCAGCGCCTGATGAGATACGCGGACCTGGCCCGGACCCTGCGCGATCAGGGCAAGGATGTCCAGCCCTTGCGAGACCTGCGCCAGCGCATCTTTGATGCCGCCACCGGGGGCGACCTCGCCGGAGTCAAGGCGCTTCTCGACGAGTTTGCTCAGGGGCTGCGGGCGCTAGGCGCCGACCCGGACCAGCCCGGCATCGAAGAGACCACGGCGGAGTTCCAGCGCGCCTTCGAGGCAGCCCGGCGAGAGGGCCGCGACCCCAGCGCCGGGGTGGCGCTCATTCGCCAGGCGCAGGCGGCGGCCCAAGCCGGGCGCTGGGAGGAGGCTCTGCGCCTGGCGAGGCAAGCCCTGGAGGCTATCAAGAACGCGCCGCGGATGCGCCGCGCCGGTGCGCCTGGGGGCGCGGCGGTGCGCAGAGGCGGCCCTCCCCCGGGGGCCGCCGAGCAGGTGCTGGGGGCCGTGTTCGGCCTCATGACCCAGGAGGACAAAGACCTTTACCAGGCTCACACAGCCATCGAGGAGGCGGCCAGTCTGGCGCTGGAGCAGAACCCCGACCAGGTACGGGAGGTCCTAGCCCAGGCCCGCAAGGCCATTATGCGCATTCACGAGCGACGACTGGCCTTCGGAGACAGCCTGCGCACCCAGGCTGCCCTCGAGGGTGGCAAGCCTCCGGTGGTGGGACCCTCCGGTCCGGCGCAGCCGCCAGCAATCCAGGTGCCCCCGCCGGTGGCCGAGAAGTTTGCCCAGATCATTGACACCATCCGCGGCCTGACGCAGGAGGAATACCACGCGGTCCGGATGAAGGTGGCGGCGAAACTCATCGGGGTGCTCACCGGGCAGCCGGCGCCCGGGGAGGCCCGGCCGGGAGCAGAGGGCAGCCCAGCCGCAGGCCGGCTGGAGTTGCTGCCCGGGCTGTCGGTCGAGCAGCGGGTGCGGGAGAAACTCCGCGCCGCGGCCGGTCCTCTGCGGGCGCTAAAAGAAAAGGGCAAGGACGTGGCCGTCCCGGAAGAACTCCTCCGGCAAGCCCGCCAGGATCTCTATGCCGGCAAACTGGAGCAGGCAGAGCGGGAGGTGGACCAGGCTCTCCAGCAGATGGGCCTGCTCCCTGCTCCGGAGGGTCCGCCGCCTCTGACGCTGGAGCGCACGCCGCCGGAGCCTGCGCCTGCGGGAGAAGCGCCGCCTCTGCGCCTGGACGAGTGAGGCTCGGTTCCTCGCAGAGGCCGCAGTAGCGCAGGCGTCTCGCCGTCCGCGGTAGCGTAGGCGTCTCGCCTGCCGGCGCGGGAATCTGGCCCGCGTGAGCGCCCTTCTCACATCGCTGGCGTCCGGTTCACACCTCAGGGAGCGACCTTCCATGCGCATCGGCATCATCGGCGCTAGTCACTGGCACGTCGGCATCTACTATCTGCCTACCCTGGAGAAGATGGAGGTCGAGATCGTCGGTCTCGCCGACCCCGACCCCTCGGCGCTGGAACAGCGCGACCCGCAAGGCAAGTACCCCCACTTCGCAGACTACCGCGACCTGCTGGAGCAGCAGGCGCCGGATTTGGTCTTCGCCCACGCGCCCCATCACGAGATGACGGCGCTGGCCGCCGACCTGGTGCGGCGGAGGCAGCCCTTCCACATCGAGAAGCCGGCCGGGATTGACTGGCGGGAACTGGCGCCGGTGGCCGAAGCGGCGCGCGCTCAGGGCCTGTTCAACTCCGTGGCCTTGGTCAACCGGTACATGCCGGTGGTGGAGAAACTGTGCGCGCTGCGCGATTCCGGGCGTCTGGGTCAGCCGGTGCACATGTACTACCGTCTCTTCGCCGGGCCGCCGGGGCGCTATCGGGACTGGGGCGTAGAGTGGATGCTCGATCCCGCCCGAGGCGGCGGGCCGTTGTTCAACTTCGGGGCGCACGGGATTGACCTCTTCCTGCACCTGACCGGCCAGCCGGTGGTGGAGGTGGCCTGCTGGCGGACTCACGCCCTGCACCGCGAGGCCATCGAGGATCTGGCTTCCCTGCGCATGGGAGGGGCTTCGGGGGCGCTGGGTGTGGTAGAGGTGGGGTACGTCCTACCGGGCGCCTATGAGCGTTACTTCAGTCTCACGGCCACCAAGATGCACGTAGGCGGGCAGTTGGAGGCCGGGAAGATCCTGGTGCACGAGGGCGAACCTATTGAGTACGGGGGTGTCAGCGCCGACGAGTCGTACGAGGTGTATACGCGCGATGTGGTGCGTCGCGCGTCCGAGGGCCGTCCGGCGAAGGTGGACCTGGGGGACATGGTGGCGGCGCTGCGAGTGTTGAACGCGGGCGTGGAGGCAATGCGGACGGGAGAAACGGTGACCCTGCCGGCCGCGGTGTAGGACAGTATCGGCGCCTGGCCAGGTTTTCCCGGCGCCTCGGCAGGCTCTGTGCGCACGGGCCGGTTTCAGGCCCTTCGGCAAACCCCAGGGCCTTCGGCTAGCCCCTGCGCCGAAACGGCGGGCGCAACCAGGCAAACCCGCTCTGCGCGACGGGCGAGAGGCCCATCGTACCGGACAGGGCCCCACCCGCGTTGAAGGCAAGGGGGACAGGCGTAGCCCCGCTCTCAAACGAAAGGAACAACTGCATGAAGATCGGCATTCTCTCTGACGAGCTCTCTCCCGTCCCCGCGATGGCCTGCGAGATGGCGGCGCTGTACGGGATCAAGTATCTGGAATTGCGCGGCTGGTATCGGCACCGCGTGCCTCTGGGCATGACCGCGAAGGACATGACGGAAGTGCGTCAGGCTGCCGACGCCTGGGGCCTGCGCTTTGCCTCCATCTCGCCGGGCTTGTTCAAGGTCCCCGCTGATTCGCCGGAAGTCGAGGCCCACGCAGGCGATTTCTTCGCCAAGTGCCTAGACTTGTGCGAGGCGCTAGGGGCAAAGATCATGGTCTCCTTCACCCCCATCGTCCGCGAGGACCGGCGCGGCCAGTGGAGCCCGCGCCTGGTTGAGGACCTCCGCGCCCTCGGCGAGCGGGCCCAGGCGCGGGGCGTCACCATCGCGGTGGAGAACGAGCCGGTCTGTGTCGCTTCCAGCGCGCCGCTGGTGGCCCGGCTGGTGGCGGAGGTCAACCACCCGGCCGTCGGAGTCAACTGGGACGCCGGCAACGACGCCTTTTCGGCCCAGAGCACGGGACCGGAGTCCTACCCGCACGTTGCCCCGCACCTGCGCCACGTCCACGTGAAAGACTACCTGCCGGGCCAGTCTCAAGTGGTCGACCTCGGGGAAGGCGGCGCCGACTGGCGGTGGATCCTCGCCAAACTGAAAGAGACGGGCTACTCGGGCTTTCTCATCCTGGAGCCGCACGGCCGGCCGCAAGTTACCTCCACCCAGCGGGCGGTGCTAGCGCTGCGTCGTCGCTTGGCCGAGGCCGGGGTCGAGTGGCAGTGAGACTTTCCTGCGGACGCCAGCCGCCGCCCTCGGCACAGCGCTCTCGCCCAGACCGCCGCCAATTCGGGCTGGTCGCGCCGTACTACGACGCGCTCATGGCCCGCGTTCCCTACCGGCGGTGGGTGGACTACGTGGAGCAACTGGTGCGGCTGACGGGCTTCCCGGTGCGCCGCGTGCTCGACCTGGCCTGCGGCACTGGGAAGGTGGGGGCGGAGTTGCGGCGACGCGGCTATCAGGTATGCGGTGCCGACCTTTCTGAGCCGATGGCCCGTCAGTGCGCGCGGCAGGACCCGCCCCTACCGGTAGCGGTGATGGATGCCGCCTCTTTGGGACTGCGGCGGCAGTGCCTGGACCTGGTGGTCTGCCTCTACGATAGCCTCAACTACGTGCTGGAGCCGCAGGGCCTGCAGGAGTGCTTCCGGCGAGTGCACGCGGCGCTCCGCCCCGGCGGGCTGTTCATCTTCGACCTCAACACGCCGCGGGCGCTGCGCCTGGGCCTGTTCACGCAGCATGATTTCAGCCCGCTCAGCCCCATCCATTATGACTGGCGCGCCCACTGGGACTCCGAGACGAAGATCTGCCGTGTGGACATGTGGTTCCGGTGGCGTGGGGAAGGCGGGCCACGGGAGTTTGAGGAGACCCACTATGAACGGGCCTACGAGGAGGGGGAGGTGCGGGAGTGGCTCAAGCAGGCGGGCTTCGGAATGGTGCGCAGTTACGACGCTTACACCTTGTACCCGGTGAGCGCTCTTTCGGACCGCATGTTCTTCCTGGCGCAGAAGACAACAGAGGGGTAAGGGCATCGCCCAGCGGGAGGCGCGAAATATCCGCCGGCGCAGGGGCACAGCGCCTCGAGGCTCCCGCGAGACGGAGAAGCGGGGCATTCAGCCTTGCGGACAGTCAAGCGCCCACGCGCTGCCGCGTGGCCGCCTCTGGTTCCTGCTTGACTAGGGCGAGGCCCGCTACCCGGCCGGGATGATCCGCCCCTGGCCGGTGTAGGTCTTACCCGGATTGGCCTGCAGGTGTTGGAAGATCGCCTCCGCCAGCCCCTGATTGCCCTGGCGGATGATATCGTCTTTCCCGAAGATCTGGAAGTACCCCGAACCGCCCTGAGCCAGGAAGACGGGCATAGCCACCTCATATTCCTGCTCCGGCTGGATCGGCCCCTGCGGCGTAGTGAGCGAAACGATGCGGCGGTCACGCGGCTTGCGGGGGTCGTAGGTCACGGTCAAGCCGGAGACCTGCAAAAAGGCGGTATTGGGCAGCGGCGCTCGGCTCAGGCTGCGCTCCAGCGCCTGGCGAATCTGCGCCCCGGTTAGCCGCGAGA
>CALFVE010000330.1 GCA_937928475.1 uncultured bacterium
TCTCACCGGTGGATTACTTGGTTTTGCCCCGGTATGTGGCCGGCCTGATTCTGCTGCCGATGTTGGCCTTTATCGGAGACGTTGTGGGGGTGCTGGGCGGCTATCTGATGGCCGCGATCAGCCCCTATATTAACGAGGCGATGTACTTTTCCTCGATCCCGGGGCGGGTCACACCCTGGGAGGTGTCCGCGGGTCTGCTCAAGGCGGTCGCCTTCGGTATGGTGATCGTCGTGGTGGGCTGTCACCAGGGGCTTACCTGCCGGATGGATTCGGAGGAGGTCGGACGCGCCACCACGCGCTCCGTGGTCTACGCGATTATGCTGGTCTACGCCGTGGACGTGGTACTGAACGGGATTGTCTATCCGGAATGAAAGAGGCTAAGCAGCCGGTTGTTTCCTTCCGGAATGTCTCCTATCAAGTCGGGGGACAGGTGGTCTTAGAGGACCTCAGTTTCGAGGTGTTCGCCGGGGAGATCTACGGCGTGATGGGAATGAGCGGGGTGGGTAAGAGCACCTTGCTGCGCCTAATGATGGGTTTGATCAAGCCGAGTAAGGGCGAGGTCGCCATCAAGGGGACCGTGATCAACTCACTCCCGGAGCGCGAACTCAACCGGGTCCGGCTCAAGATGGGCATGTGCTTCCAAGGGGCTGCCCTCTTCGACGCCCTGACCGTCGCCGAGAACGTCGCCTTCGGCCTGAGGCGGATGCGGCCCCGCCTGGCCGAGGAGGAAATCCGGCGGCGGGTGGCCGCCCATCTCGCCGAGGTGGGAATGGAAGGGTCAGAGGACAAAATGCCTGCGGAATTGTCCGGGGGCATGCGGAAGCGGGTGGGAATTGCCCGGGCGCTGATTATGGAGCCGGAGCTCATGCTCTATGACGAGCCGACGGCGGGGCTGGACCCGATCATGGCGGCGGTCATTCTCGACCTTATCCGCAGCCTGCGCGACAAGTTCGGGATGACCTCGGTAGTGGTTACCCATGAGGTGGACCGACTGTTTGCCATCGCCGATCGGGTGATGATGATCCATGCGGGGCGGCTGATCGCCGAGGGCACCCCGGAGCAACTGCGCTGCTGCGCAGTCGAAGAGGTCAAGCAATTCGTGGAGGGGTTGACCGCAGGTCCGATTGCGGTGTAACCACACCCCCGTTCCTTCGCTCGGACGGCGGGTGGCGTCGGCCCCAGGGCGAACCGGTTGCGGAGGGCCTAAGGTGACGGACGAAGTCAAGGTGGGAATCCTGTTCCTGTTGGTGGCCGCCTTGGCGGTGGGCACTGGCATTTACCTGACCGAGGCAGGCGCTCGCTGGGGAACCTACGAGATCGTGGCGCACTTTGCCGACACCAAGGGGCTGCAACCAGGGGCCAACGTGATGATGGCCGGAGTGAACATCGGGAAGGTCCGCAGCATCGAATTGCGGCCTGATCCCAGGTTCCCCGATGAACCGGTGCGGGTGACGTTGTCCCTGCGCAAGGACGTGCCGCTGCATACCACCGATCGTTTCGTGATTGACCAAGGCGCGCTGCTGGGAGACAAGTTTCTGACCGTGCAACGCCCCAGCGCCGAGGAACTGGCGGCGGCGCAGATGACCCGGGGGGAGCGCTTGCTGCCCGGAGATGAGGTCGTCGGCGGCCCCGCGCTGGGCTTCGCCAACCTCTCTGAACAACTCCAACAGTTGATGGCCCAGGCCAGCCACTCGCTGGAGGTGCTGACCGCGACCTACGCTAGCCCGGAGATCAAGGAGGGCGTGGCCCGCTTCCTGGCCCAGGTCAACAGCGCCTCCGTGCACCTGAGCGCGATCACCGAGGGCACCTTGCGCCTGATCACCAGTCTGAACCAGGTGGTAGAGAGCAACCGGGGGGCGGTCTCGGAGTCGCTGCGCAACATCGCGGCGGCCTCCCTGGAAGTCAGGCTGGCTACGCGCAGCATCAACGAGATGATCGAGGGCATCTCCACCGGGCCGATCCCGACTCAACTCCTGGTGACGGTGACCAACATCCGCAAGATCTCGGAAGACGTGCGGGCGTCCGCCGAAGCCGTGCGGGGCTTCCTGGCCGACCCGGAGAATCAGCAGCGTCTGGAGAGCACGCTGGCTGACGTGGCGGCGACCACCGCTGACTTGCGCGTCGTGGCTGCCAACCTCAAACAGGTGGCGGACGACCCGCAGGTGGAAGCCGACATCAAGGGCACCCTGGCCAATCTAAAGGCGACCACGGACAATCTCCGCGAGGTTTCCGAGGCGACCCGGCAACTGATGACCAGCAAAGAGAACCTGGAAGCGATTCGCGTCGCCCTAGCCAACCTGCGGGAAATGACTACCCAAGGAGTGGCGGTGACGCAGAAGGCCAGCTCGGCCCTCGATCGGGTAGACCGGACCATGGATCGCTTGGGACAAGTTGCGGCCAACTTCCAGCCAGAGATGACCGCGGCCCGCTTGGGCGTCGAGGCGACGCGCGGAGAATCCACGCGCACCGACCTGAATGCGGACCTGCGCTGGAGTGGTGATCCCGATGCCTTCTGGCGAGTGGGGGTGCGCGGGGTCGGGACGAGTGAAACGCTTAACTTGCAACGAAGCATGCGCCTGGGACCGCGCGGCACCGTTCGGGCCGGCATTTTCGGCAGCAAACCCGGGATGGCGATGACCTACCGGGTAGCGCCCTACAGTGTGTGGGAACTGGAGGCCTGGCATCCCGGCGAGAACCGGCTCGATCTGCGCACTTACTGGGACCTGTCCGGCGGCTGGGAACTGACCGCCGGGGTGGTGCGCCTGTTTAGCGACAACGACCCCTTCGTAGGGCTGCAGCGTGTTATCTACTCGCACCGGACTTCGCCACCGGGCGAGAGAGAATAGGCTGCCGCACTACGCTGGGGCGGTGTCGCCTCGCGGGGCCGGCCGTAACTAGGAGAACTCCCCGGCCTTGCTGCCGGGATATGCACACGGGAGGCTTGCTTGATGGAGGTTATTCTGCTTGCGGATGTCGAGCGCGTGGGTCATGAGGGCGAGATTGTCAAGGTTGCGGACGGCTACGCGCGCAACTACCTCTTTCCCCGCCGTCTGGCGGAGAAGTGCACACCCGCCGCGCGCCGGGCGCTGGAACAGCGCCGCCGGGCCATCGCCCGCCGGGAAAGCGAGAAACGCGAGGCGGCACGGTTCCTGTCCGAGCGGATCAGCGGCAAGGGAGTGACCATCGTCGCCCATGTCGGGGAAGGCGGTCGCTTGCACGGCCAGGTGACCGCGCAGCAGATTGCGGAGGCCATTGCCGCCCAGATCGGAGCGGCGGTGGACCGGCGTGATGTGGAGATCCCCGGACCCATCCGCGAGGTTGGCGAGTACACCGTGAGCGCTCGCCTGTACAAGGACGTCCGGGTAGAGATCCCAGTCCACGTGGTCTCGGAGGCAGCGGAGCCGAGCGCTGAAGGGAGCGCCGCTCGGACGCCCGAGGCGACCGGGGGCGAGACCTCCAGCCCGGAGGCGGCCGCATCCTCAGCGCGGGACGAGAGCTCACCCGCGTAGGCCGGCGCGCCCCTGCGAGCCTAGCTGGATGAACATCAGGAGCAGACGGCCATTCGAGGGGACATCGCGCCGGAGCGCTTACGGAGGCAGGCGCCCCTCTGATCTTGAAGGCGAGGCGAAGGCTGCTTACGAAAGAGGACCCGTAAATGGCAATGCAAGGCGACGCCCGAGTCAGGGAGGACACCCGCGGTCCAACCGGCACGCTGCTTCCCCCCCAGGATCTGGAGGCGGAACAGGCCACGCTGGGCTCGATCCTGGTGGAGCCCGGTGCGGCCATGATCGCCATGGGCCTACTGGAGGAGAATGACTTCTATCCGGAGGCTCACCGGCTGATCTACCGGGCCATGCAGGCAGTCCAGGCCCGCAACGAGCCGGTGGATATCGTTACAGTCAGCGCGGAACTCCGCCGGCTCGGCCTGCTGGAGCGGGTGGGCGGCGCGGAATATCTGGCCGCGCTGATTCGCACCGTGCCCACCGCCGCGCATGTCGGGCGCTACGCCACCCTGGTCGCGGAGAAGTCGGTCCTCCGCAAACTGATTCACGCGGGCGCCGACATCCAGGCCATGGCCTATGATAATCCGGCCGACATCGGTAGCATTCTGGATAGTGCCGAGCAGAAGATCTTTGAGATCTCCCAACGGCGCACCGTTTCTGACTTCCAGCACATCGGGCCGCTCGCCACCGAAACCTTCATCAAGTTTCATAATCTCAACCGCAATCCCGGCTACATCACCGGGGTTGCGACCGGCCTGTTCGAGTTCGACAAACTCACCTCTGGACTGCAGCCCGGCGACTTGGTGATCATTGCGGCCCGCCCTTCGATGGGCAAGACCTCGCTGGCCGTGGCCAACATCGCGCTGCACGCGGCGGTGCAAGA
>CALFVE010000331.1 GCA_937928475.1 uncultured bacterium
TCCTGCAAGGGGACAGTAAGGGAGGTTGAGCAGGGCAGGGCAGGGAAATCCCTAGGGCCCGGCTCACGGCTCTCTTAGGAGGTCTCCGATGCGCAATCACTCCGTGTTACTTGTTGGTATGCTGCTGTGCTGGGCCGCGCCGCTTCTGGCCGGCGATTTCTCGATCTCCCCTGCGCGCGAGGGGCGAGGACCGGAGCGGATCGGGCCACCCGTGCACTATCGGCTGGATCTGCTGCGCTACAGCGCGCCCGATCCGGAGAAGTCGCCCATTCCGCAGCCGCCGGTTACGCGCGAGGATTACTACCAATGGCTGGTGGACTCCGGCCACTTTGACTATGGAGCCAGTCCGCAGAACCATGGACGCTACGGCCCGCGGCACTTCATGCCGCTGCTCGCCAAGTACGTGCATGACAGCGACCCTGCGGCGGCGCAAGCCTGCATCGCCATGCTCAAGGTCTTCCACGAGGCGCTCCAGGCGGAGGTCAAGGCCAACGGATACGTTGAGCTCTTCATTGACGAGCCCGTCTACATCGGTCTGTACCGGCGCTATCTGACGCAGGGGGGGCTGCTAGACCCCGACCGAGACACTTGGTTCAAAGACCTGGTTCTTTTCCACAATCGCAACATGCACGTCTGGGGCGGGCCGCAGGTCTTCTGGCGCGGGCCGATGCATCATGAGAGCCCTGGGCGCTTTGCTAGCCCTTGTGATACTGAGCACGCAGGTACTCGCGGCCGAGCCGGCGTCGAAACTGGAGGGCGAGAACCTGCTGGCTCGGGCCGAGGCCCATGGGGGCGAAGTGTACGCGGTGGCGCCGTTGGCCGCCTGGGCGCAGCAAGCCCCACCGCAGTTGCTCGCTTACCGTTCGCTGAGCACTAGCGACTATTTAGCAGTGCGCCTTCCAGTTCCTGCGGATGGTTACTATGCCCTGCGCAGCAAAGCCCTGTGGGGACCGTGGGCGCCGGGAAGGCTCGGGCGATTTCAGGCGTCGGCGGGGAACGTACAACTGCCCGGGGTGCTCCAGGGATGGTACGGAACGCAACCCGACCCTCCCTATCGCATAACCGACATTACCTGGGGACTGGCTCATTTCTCTCCGCCAGAGGTGGAAGTACGCTTTGCGTTGACTCACGGCGGCCAGGGGAACCTGCTGGTTCTGGCTGACCTGCGCCTAGAACCGGTGGCAGAGACGGACCTGAAACCGCAAGAACGCGACCGCAAGATACCTGCCGAGTCGCCGCTCCCACGCGTGCCCGCCGGGGGCGGTGAACGTCCGCCGCTCCTGGACGTCAAGCAGCAAAGAGGCCTGGAGTGGAGCACGCTTATTCCCCGCGCGGGAAAGCCGATCCAGGTGGACGGGCGCCTAGAGGAATGGCAGATGGACCAGGCCTCGATTCGCCTTGACGCCAGCATCGTCCCCCAGCGGGGGTGGGCCGCGCGTGGGAGCACGCATTACCACTGCTAACATCTCCATCGTCCCCCAGCGGGGGTGGGCCGCGCCCGGCCCGGAAAGCGATGCTGATTGTAACGGGCAGGTGGCCCTGTTTTGGGACGACCAATTCCTGTACCTGGCAGCGCTCATCCGCGATGACGAAAAGAAGGTCAAAGGCGACCAGGACCCCTGGGAGTCGCCCTTTGCCATGGACAGCCTGGTGCTCGCCGTCGCGCCGCCCAAGTGGCTAATCGAGGGCGGGCGCTCCACCGGGCCGGCGCCGCTGCAGATAATGTTCGGGCTCAGTTACACCCCGCCGGGCGTGGCCCCCCGGCCGCTGGGTGGCGAGAGCCGCTATGCGGTGGGGGAGACTCGTGAGGGATACGCCCTGGAGGCAGCGTTGTCCTTCGCTGCTCTAGGTTGGACTCCCGCCGCCGTCGGGGATCGCTTCCCCTTCGCGCTGATTTTGGTGGACGTAGATCCCAGCAAGCCGGGCGGCAAGCAGTTTGACCAGTATGGCTGGAACTTTGGACCGGGTTCGGCGGCCGGGATGGGAGAGGCGCGCTTGCTGGGGTCGGGCCCGGCGGCGGGGGAAGTGATACCCGAACTGGATCAGGTGGCGCCGGGCCAGCCGCTGTGCTACGTCGGCACCGTAGATGCTGGGGCCCCTGCGCGCCTGCTGGCGATTGACCTGGTGCGCTTGGACACGGGCGCAAGGGTGACGTCGTTTGTCACGCCGCGAGCCTTGCCCGAGCCGGGGCGATACCGACTCTGGGGCGAACTCCCCCTACCCGAACTAGAGCCGGGGCGATATGATTTGAGGCTGAGGTGGCAGTGAGCGGGAGTCGCAACTGGAGCGCGGGGCGTTGCGACTGAGAAGGGGACAGCGGAGTACGGGTGCAAGGGAAGGGCCAAGATTGAGGTAAGCGACCGATGGCGGATGCTGAACAGCCCAGTTGTGAGGTGCTGATTATCGGCGGGGGTCCGGCAGGGTTCACAGCGGCGCTGTATGCCGCCCGTGCCGGGCTGAAGACCGTGGTGATTAGCCCCGGCGAACTGACCGGGATGATGGCCAGAGCGCCGAAGGTGGAGAACTTCCCGGGTCAGACCGGGGCGCTGGCGGGGCGGGAGATCCTGGCCAAGATCCGTCAACAGGCGCTGACGGCGGGCGCGGAGCACGTGCAGGAGGCGGTCAGCGCCGCCTACCTCGACAACGCGCCGCCCTTCATGGTTGCTGCCGGTCGGGAACTGTACACGGCCCAGGCACTGATTATCGCCAGCGGTGCCATGGGGCGCGCCGAGAAGGTGCCGGGCGAGGAGCAGTTCGAGGGGCGCGGGGTCGCCCGCTGCGTCGCCTGCGACGGGCCGCTGTTCAAGGGGCAGCCGGTGCTGGTGGTCGGCGAGGATGAGCACGCGGCTGAGGAGGCGCTGGCCCTGGCGGGGCTGGCCTCCTCAGTGACCCTGGTAGCGCCAACGGCGAGGCTGCCCCTGGAAGGGGCGCTGCAAGAAGCGCTGCGTTCGTGCCCTAAGGTTACCATCGCTACCGGGCTGCGCTTGACGGAAATCGTGGGCGACGAGGCGGTCACCGGCGCCGTTTTCACCACCCCGCGCGGGGAAAAGAGAACCTTGCAGGCCACTGGGATCTTCATCTACCTGCGGGGGGCGGCCCCGGCGACGGACTTCCTGCAAGGCGCGCTGGAGCGGGACGAACACGGCTACCTGCTCACGGACGAGTTGATGCAGACTAGCCTGCCGGGGGTGTTCGCCGCTGGAGATGTGCGCAGCAAGCAGGTCCGGCAGATGGTGGTGGCCGCGGCTGAGGGGGCCATCGCTGCTCTGGCCGCGGAGCGCTTCCTGCGGCGGACGCCCTCGGTGCGCTGGGATCGCGGCGTGGCCTCGGGCTAGCGGTGCCGGCGGCGTCTTCCCGCCCGGGCATCGGCTGGCCTCGCCTAGCGCCCTCGAGCGATCAAAAGGCGGCCAGGGAGCCAGGCCGCAGGCGGTTTACGCTGGGTGACGTCTCTGCTATTATCTGGCGGGCCGGGCCACCCCGTGGCGGTGTGAGTGAATCCCAAGCCAGCGCGAAGTGGGTCGGCGCTAGTGAGCGGCTGGTGGCAGGAATGGTGTGCGGCCGGGTCTTGGGGTTGATAAGAAGGGAAAAAAACCAATTAACCGAGGCAACGAAAGCAGCAGGGAAGCGAAGCAGGATGCGATACGCACTAGGGATTGACAGCGGAGGAACCAAATGCGAGGCGGTGCTGGTGGAGGAGAGCGGACGGATCGTAGGCTGGGGCCGCGGCGGGCCGACTCACGAGTTCTACCGCACCCGGGAGCAGGTGGAGGCCGCTTATGACCAGGCCCTGCGGGAGGCGCTGGCAGGCATCCACCAGGGGCGATTTTGGGTAGGAAGCCCCTCGGTCCGGACGCAGCCCTGGGAGGCACGGATCGCCGAGGCCGGCGAAATCGAGGAAGTCTTCTGCGTGGGTGAAGTAGAGGCTGCCTATGCCTGTGCTGGGGAGGACTGGGGCGTTATCGTGCTTTCCGGGACAGGCTCCTTCGTGCACGCGCGGACTCCTGACGGCCGTCGCTTGCACGCCGGGGGCATGGGGCCGATCCTGGGAGACTACGGCAGCGGGTATGACATCGGTCTGCGCGGTGCGCGGGCCGCCTGCGCCTCGCGCTGGACCGCCAACCGCAAGACGAGCCTGGAGCAGGCCGTGCCCCGCGCCTTGGGAGTGGCGGACCTCTTGGGTGTCTTGCACCTTATCTACACCAACAAGCTTGGGCGCCACCGCTTGGCCTCCCTGGCGCGCATCGTGAATGAGGAGGCGGAGCGCGGTGACCCCATCGCTTTGCGCTGCGTACAAGAGGCGGCTGACTCGCTGGCCGATCTGGTGGTGGACGTGGTGCGGGAACTGGATTTGGAGGAGAGCGAATTCCCCTTGATTGCGAGCGGCAGTGTGGCGCAGAAGTCATGCCTGTGGTGGGAGCGGGTCTGCCGGCGGGTGGCGGAAGTGGCGTCCCGCATGCGCCCGGTGATGACGCGCCTAGTACCCGCAGCGGGAGCGGCGTTGGTGGCCCTGCGCCGGATGGGAGCGGGGCCAGAAAACGAACTGCGCGCTTGTATGGAACAGACGCAGGAGTCGTTCCTGCCCCACCGCGAGCAAGCCGCCGCCGTGGTGCCCGACTAGGAAGGGAACCGAGGTCATGTTGGCTCACAGATACGCCGAGGCGGCGCGCGAGGCGCTGACCCGAATCGAGGAGACGCAGACAGAAAACATCGAGCGAGCGGCCGAGGCCATTGCCCACTCCCTCCTAAGCGGCGGCGCTTTTTGGCTTTATGGCATCGGCCATGGCGGCGAACTCGAACTGACGAATCGGGCCGGAGGGTTGATGGCGGCTCGTGTCTTCTCCTTCTCCTGCCATGTGAGCAGCCCCATCGCCGAGTGCCGCAAGGGGCGTCCCCGACCGGAGCCGGTAGACGCCGAACTGGAGCAGGTTCGCTTCGCAGTTCGCACTAGCGAGATGCGGGCCGGAGATGTGCTCTTGCTGGCCTCAGTGAGCGGGCGCAATGTCCGGCCCATCGAACTGGCGCTAGCGGCGCGAGAGATCGGGGTCACCGTGATCGCTATAACCTCGCTGGAGTACACGGCAGCAGTTGCTTCCCTGCACCCCTCCGGCAAGCGGCTCTGCGAAGTCGCCGACATTGTGATAGATAACGGTGCCCCTCTGGGCGACGCTTGTGTGGAGGCGGAGGGGTACGAACACAAGGTGCTCCCCCTGTCGGGTCTGACCCAGACCGCCATCGGCTGGATGATTTGCGGCGAAGTGATGGAGAAGATGCAGGCGCTGGGCAAGCCCGCGCACGTCTACGTCAGCCACAATCGGCCGGGCGGGCCGGAGTATAACGAGAAGGCGCTGAGGGAGTACAACGAGGTGGGATATTAGGGGAGCGTGGAAGGTGGAACGTGAAACGTGGAAGGTGAGAAGAGGAAAGTCGGAGGGCGGTAGGTGGAGAGCGAGATAGGGGATAGGGAGCGGGGAGAGCCAGATCGAGGCACTGAGGGAGGCGCCGGTGGGCAATTCAGCGATTGACTATCTGGACGCAGTCGCACAGGGGCTGCAACGGGTGCGGGAGACGCAGGCGCCGGCGCTTGCCCAGGCGGCCGAGACGCTTACCCAAGTGATTGTCAGCGGCGGCCGCCTCTTCTCCTTTGGCGCCAGTCACTCATTTATGCTCACCGAGGAGTTGGTCTACCGCACTGGCGGGCTGATGCTGATCAACCCCATCTACCCGCAGGGGATGAATCTGTTTGTGCGGCCCTTGCCCTTGACCTCTCAGTTGGAGCGGCTGCCCGGCCTCGGCAGGATATTGCTGGAGAACAGCCCGGCACAGCGTGGTGATGCCCTGCTGATAGCCTCCACCTCCGGGCGCAATGCGGCGGCGATTGATATGGCTCTGGCGGCGCGAGAGAGGGGCCTGACCACGATCGCCATCACCTCGCTGGAATATGCCCGGGCCGTCGAGAGCCGGCATCCCAGCGGAAAGAAACTCCACGAACTCTGCGACCACGTCATAGACAACTGCGCACCGCTGGGGGATGCCGCGGTGGAGATTCCCGGCTTCCCCCAGAAGACCGGTCCGCTCTCCACCGTACTGGGTTGCGCCCTCGTCAATGCGCTGGTCGCCCAAGTGATCCGCAACCTGGTGGAGCGGGGCGTCACGCCACCGGTCTTCATTTCGGCCAACTTGCCGGGTGGGGATGAGCACAACCGGCGGCTGCTGGAGCAAAACCGGGACAGGATCTTTTACTTGTAGAGGTAAAAACTACGCGGGCGGCCGACTGTTTTCAGGGACGGAATGTCTCCGGCAAGAGGCGAAAGAAGTTCTCCGCCATTCGGTCCTCGCCGAACAAGTCCCGGAAGGCTTGTTTCATGCACTCCATCTGAAATCCGTAGTGGCTAGCCGGGACAACCGTCGGGTCTTGCAGGCAGGCGCTCTCGTCTTCGTCTGGCTTCCAGAAATGAGGGAAGTCGGTACCGATGAACAGTTTGTCCACCAGGGCCGCGTGCTCTTGCGCTGAGAGTTCCCCCACCACTTGCTTGAAGGCCTCAAACCGCGCCATTGGGTGCGGCGCCCGCCAGGGGTAGTCCATGCCAAACTTGGTGACATCGCCGTAGAGGTTGGGGGTCTCCAGGATGAAGCGGATGTTCATGCGCCACAGGTGCTCCAGCATCGGGGCGAACACTTCGGCTTGGTATTGGGTAATGAACCGCTCCTGGGTGTAGACTCCCATGTGTCCGGCGATGACGATCGTATCAGGGTAGTCGCGACATAGTTGCGCCAGCATGGGGACCGAGGAGGGATTGGGGTCGTCGCCGTCAGTGTGGAAGAGGAGCGGGCGGTGCTCCCGCGCCGCTCGCGCGCAGATGTACGCTAGGTCTTCTTTGGTGGCATAGACAGGCCGACTGCCCCGCGGCGGGGTCTGCCGGAGGTGCAACTTGTACCCGGCTACGTCGGCGTCGAGAAAGGGGTCATCCTTGCTCAGGTCCAGCCAGTGAAAGGGTATGCCCTTGGCCCCGGCTTCGTCGAGCCGCGGTATCATGGCCAGGTCGGCGTCGCGCATTATGGCCACGTAGTGAGTGACGCCGGTGATCTGCAGGTTCGCTTGCCACTTTTCGATGGTGTCCCGATAGGTGTGAGTGTGGGCGTCAAGCCGCATGGCTGGCCCTCCTGGGCAACCCTGATTGCCTTCGCTGCTTTATTCAATAGGTCGCCGAGCCGGACATTGCTCCCCCCAGCAACGACCTTGCTCCGAGGCGGCCCCATCCACCGCCCCATCCGCTGTAGACCCGCGACCGGACCAGGCGCCTTTGGCTGGTGACCTGCCGTCGTTGAGTTTGCTTACCCGACGCGGCGGCGGAGCCATTCGTTGGGTATCCGTTAGCTTCCTGCGCCACAGTGCCTCGACAGCGGGGAAAGTCTGTCGGGCGTGCAGGAAAAGAAGGTCTGTAGTCCGAAGGAAGGTGGCTGCACCAACGCAAGGTTCTCCCCCGACGCATGGGTGCGCGAAGAGCACGTGCTCGCGCAAGTCTTGCCGTGCGGGCAGGGAGCCACCGAATCTGTTCCGAGGAGTCCGAGCATGTCTCATTCGTCCCGCCCCGAAGCCCGTCTCGTGATACAAAACGGACGTCCCGTAATCCTATTCAATGGCAAGCCTCTCTCGCAAGCGATGTACAGCGACCCCATCGTGTACATTGACCCCCTCCCACATTCCACTCCGAAGCAGTGGTTAGAGCGTTGCCGGGAGTTCCGCGACAGCGGCGTGCACATCTACAGCCTGCAGATCGCCCACTGGGTGGACCACGACTTCACCACCAGTCGCTTCTGGAAAGATGACGGGGTCTACCCTGACTGTTCGCCCGACGACGAGCCGTTCTGCGTGGACAAGCAGGCGGCGGCCCTGCTGGAGATGGACCCCGAGGCAGTCTTCTTTGTACGCTTCGGCGACCAGATTCCGGGCAAGTGGTTTGCGGCGAACCCCGACGAGACGCAGACCAGTTACTCTGGGGCGAGACGCCAGTTCCACAGCCCGCAGCCCTCCCTCGCCTCGGAGAAGGGGCTGCGAGATGTTTGCACCTTTCTCCGGCGGGTGCTAGAGTACTGCGAGGCCCAGCCCTGGTCGGACCGGGTGTGGGGCTATATGTACTACCCGCGCGGCGAAGGCATCACCAACTTGAACGTGTCCGGGATCATGTTCGATGTCTCCCCGGCGATGCAGGCGGCCTTCCGCAAGTGGGTGCGGGAGCACTATGACAGCGAAGAGGCTCTTCGCCAGGCCTGGGGGGATCCGGAGGTCACCTTCGACACGGTGCGGGTGCCCACTGACCCCGAGTGGCGGGCGGCCATCGGCGAAGTGCACTTTGCTCGGGAGGGGGAGAAGGTCAAGGACTTCGAAGGCGCCCACCTCAAGATTCATCACTGGACCGAAGGCAATCAACTGCGCCGCTACCGAGATTACTGGAGGCTGCAGCGGGAGTTGTTCCTCCGCTGGCACCGGACGCTTATTCGGGTGGCCGCCGAGACCGTGGCGAAGCGGCCGGTCATCTTCGGCATTGACATGTGCAAGCAGCCGATGTTCGGCTGGCAGCATAACCTATCCTTCGGTGGTTACGGTCCGGGCGCCGAGTTCTTAGATATGTTCGTGGGTACCGGCAGCATTGACGTGGCGGAACTGCTCGACGAGCCGGGTCTGCACATGCTCTGCACGCCCGCCGACTACACCGCGCGCAGCGTCGGCTATGGCTGGGAGCCGGAAGGCATTGCCGACTCGCTCCACCTGCGCGGCAAGGCCATCCTCACCGAGAACGACGCCCGCACCTTCGCCCCGGGCGAGGACCGCACCTTGGGTGCCTTCCGCGACCCGGCCGAGGTGCGGGCGGGCCTGCTGCGCAATGCGGCCTGGTCACTTACGCGAGGGCACTTTGATTACTGGATGATCGCCGGCGGCCAGTACTTCCACCACCCGGAGGTGCACAAGCACGGCATTCAGGTAGTGACGCCGATTCTCAATGCGGCGCCGCGCTGGCCGCACGTGGAGACCGAGCATGCGCTGGCCATGATCATTGACGACACCGCCCCCTGGTGCGAAAACGGCACCAGCGGCTTTGAAAATCTGGCCGTGCTCTGGCAGCGGGTGATCGGGCTGGCTCATTGCGGGATTCCCTATCGCATCTATCTGTTCTCGGATCTTCTCCGGGAGAACATGCCGGACTATCGGGCCTACCTGTTTCCCAACCCGTTCTTGCTCAACGAGGAACGGATGGATGTCCTGCAGCGCAAAATCTTCCGGGACGGACGGCTGGCGATCTTTGGCCCTGCCACCGGGATCACCGACGGCGAGCGCCTGTCTGCGGAAGGAGCGAGCCGAGTACTGGGCGTCGAAATGGAGATGTTCGGTCAACACGCGCCACGCCGCGTCATTCTGCAAGGCTCGCACCCCATCGTGCGGGCGCTGCCGGCGGGGATGGTCTACGGCGACAGCCAGCACTACGGGCCGATCCTAGCTCCCGCCAAGGGCGCCCTGGAAGCGGCGGGGGCGGAGCATCTAGGCATGGCCACGACCTACTGGGGGGTCAACCGGCCGGGGCTGTTCGTGCGCGATGCGGGCACCCACCGGGTGGCCTGGAGCATCGCCACTCCGCTGCCGGGGAACCTCCTACGCGAACTGGCCCGCCTGGGCGGGTGTCATGTCTGGTGCGAGGAAGACGACGTGGTGCTAGCCAGCGAGACGGTGGCGGCGCTGCACTCGGTGAAAGCGGGACCGCGCACCTTGCGATTGCCTACCCCGCGACCTGTCTGGGACCTGCTTACAGGTGAGAAACTCGGCGAGTCGCTGGCCGAAATAGAGATGGAAATCCACCCACCAGAGACCCGACTGTTCTACTTCGGCGAAGCTTCTCCGTATTGACATATTGACAAGGTCCAGCAGACTTCTGCGGGAGGCAAGCAACGGCCCGGGGGCCCAGGGAGGGCAGAATAGGTCTTTCCTCTGTCAACCACCCCTGGGTGGGCCTTCGCGAGGTGCGGGCCTGGGCTAGGCCGGCCGCATGGAAAGTAGCCTGTGCCGGAGGGCAATGATGAAAAGACTGCGACGCTTGTGCGTGGCTTTGATGACCGCATTTGTGGCGGGGACGCCGACCTGGGCGCAGTTCGGGCCCAACCTGCTGGCGGAGGGCGACTTCGAAGCCGGCCTCCAGGGTTGGCAGGCAGCGGTGAGCGGCGCGCAGGCAGCCGCGGCCGGACTGACCGTGGACGACGGGCAGGCCAAGGTCGGCGCGCGGTCGCTCAAGTTCACCGTGCCCAAGGAGGGCGGGGTGAGCGCCACCAGCCCGGTGGCGCCGGTGGAGGGTGGCAAGGTCTACCTGTACAGTTTCTGGTTCTGCTCCGAGGGCTTCAGCAAGACGGGGCTGTTCGCGGGCTGCAACGCGCAGTACAGTCTCACCTGGCTCAATGCTGAGGGTAAAGTCGTGGGCTCCGTTGGGGTGGGGCTCTCGTACGGGGAGGTCCCCGCGTGGCGATTCATGGCCCGCACCGTCCGCGCCCCGGCGGAAGCCACCGGGATGAGGGCCAACTACGCCGTCACGGTCAACGCGGAAGGCATACCTTCCCGCCTCTGGCTGGACCGGGTGCAACTGCGAGCGCTGTCGGGAGCGCCTGCCCCGGGCGGGAAAGTGTGGGTCTTCCGGGCGGCCGATGGCTTCTATGATCAGGGAGCCTTCCGCCGAGTGGCCGACGACGACACCGGCAGCGGCTTTGCCGTCATCGGCGCTACTCGCTTTCAGAACAAGCCCTCGTACCTCTCCGGCGGCATGTACACTAGGGCGCTGCCGGCCGGGCAGTTCCAGGTCACCTACCGGGTCAAAGCGGCCGAAATTGCGACGGAAACCGAGCCTCTGCTCTCCTGGGACATCAACACCGACCTGATTGGCCACCTGGCAGCGGGGAACATCCTGACCACCGACTTCCGGCAGCCGGGCGCCTACCAGGACTTCACCTTCGACTTTGTCAAGCCCCCCAATGTGCGGTGGGTGGACTTCCGCGCCTTCTGGCAGGGAGGCGTGACGACCTGGATTGACACCATCACGGTGCGGGAAGTGAGGCTCTTTACCGATGCCGACAACCAGGCGCTGATGGACTAGACGCAGCGCACAGACTAGGGCAAAGTTCCAGGCAAAGAGGGCGATCGTCGTGAGAATAATCGTGCCCCACATATCCGTGGTCGTATTGGCGGCGGCTGCCTCTCTCCCCGGGCCGGCCTGGGCCGGGTACGCGGCGGACATCGGGCAGGAGATCGCCCAGGCGGAGGGCTGGCCAGAGCAGATCGAGGTCAAGCACCTCGACAAAGTGACCAAGGATCTGTACCTGGCAACTGCGGACCTCTTTTTCCAGGGCGTGAAGTCGAATGCGCAGTACTGGGTCAAGCAAGCCAAGCCCTACCCGAACATGGGTTTCCATGTGGGCAAC